>NZ_DBFOSR010000054.1:0-24862 GCF_048427265.1 Paraeggerthella sp. | reverse complement strand
TTACGGCGCCCGTTCATACTGCTTCGTTCCCGCTGAAACCACGCACGCCGACCACGGCCGGCGCAGCGTGCTACCTCCCCGCGATCGTGCCGTGCGGGTAGATGATCATGAGCACGATAAGCGACAGCAGGAACACCGCCGCCAAGACGATGGTAATGCGGTCGAGGTTCTTCTCGACGATGCTCGTGCCGGTCTGCGTGGAGTACACGGAGCTGGCGATCATGTCGGAGATGCCCGTGCCCTTGCCGGAATGCAGCAAGATGAAAATGATAAGGCCGATGCCCGACAGAACGAGCAGGGCGATCACGATGATGAGAAGCGGGTTCAAGGTTCGTCTCTTCTTTCGTTCGGAATCAAACGGTATGCAAGTTGCCTAGTATAGCGAAACGCGCCGCCAAGGGCAAGCAGCAGCGCGTTTCGCCACCGATGAGGGAGCCGACCCGGCCGACCTGCGCCCGTCCACGTCGGCTCCCGCTATCGCGAAGCTACGCCAGCAGGCTTCTTCCCGTCATGGCTTCAGGGGTCGGCAGCCCGATCAGCTCCAGCAGCGTGGGCGCGATGTCGCAGAGCGCGCCCGGGGATCCGTCGAGCGTGCGCCCGGTTCCCGCGAAGTCCACGAATGCCAGCGGCACGAGCGCCGTGGTATGGGCCGTGAACGGGCTTCCGTCTTCAGCGAGCATCTTGTCGGCGTTTCCGTGGTCAGCCGTGATCAGGGCGATGCCGCCCGCCCGCTCGACGGCGGCGAGCACCTGCCCCACGCCCGCGTCCACCGCTTCCACGGCGGCTACGGCGGCGGGGATGACGCCCGTATGCCCCACCATGTCCGGGTTGGCGAAGTTCACGATGTACACGTCGGCCTCGCCGGCATCGATGGCGGCAGCCAGCGTGGACGCCACGCCGGGCTCGCTCATTTCGGGCTTCAGGTCGTACGTGGCCACCTTGGGGCTGGGAATGAGCGCGCGCTCCTCCCCCGCCTTCGGCTCTTCGCGGCCGCCGTTGAGGAAGAACGTCACGTGCGCGTACTTCTCAGTTTCGGCGATATGGTACTGACGAAGGTCGGCGGCTGCCAGCACGTCCGCCAGCACGTCTTCGGGAAACTCCTTCGCGTACGCCACGGGAGCGGCGATCTCGGGATCGTACTCGGTCAGGCAGACGAACGAAACCTGCGGAACCCGGCTGCGCTCGAAGCCGTCGAACGAAGCATCCACCAGGGACCGAGTCAGCTCGCGCGCGCGGTCGGGACGGAAGTTGAAGAACACCACCGCATCGCCGTCGCGCACGCCGCGATCCGAAAGCGCCACGGGCTCCACGAACTCATCGGTGACGTCGGCGGCGTAAGAGTCGGCCATGACCTGGGCCGGCGTGCGATCGACGCAAGGTTCGGCCTCCACGATGGCGCGCCACGCACGCTCGACGCGCTCCCATCGGTTGTCGCGGTCCATCGCGAAATAGCGCCCGGAAATGCTGCCGATCCGCACATCGCACGCATCGTCGGAAAGCTCCGCCACCACTGCTTCCAGCTGCTCCACGAAGCCCGAGCCGCTCTTGGGCGGCACGTCGCGCCCGTCCATAAAGCAATGCACGACAACGTTTCCAACGCCCGCCGCCTTGGCCGCGCGCATAAGGGCGTACAGGTGCTCGTTGGAGGAATGGACGCCGCCGTCGGACAGCAGGCCCATGAGGTGCAGGGCCGCGCCCGGCGCCGACGCCGCAGCGAACGCGTCGTTGAGCACCGGATTGGCCGCCAGCGACCCGTCCGCGCACGCGCGGTTGATGCGCGTAAGCTCCTGGAACACCACGCGGCCGGCGCCTATGTTGAGGTGCCCCACTTCGGAGTTGCCCATCTGGCCGTCGGGCAAGCCCACGGCCTCGCCCGACGCTTCGAGCTTCGTCCAAGGACGATGCGCGAACACGTCGTCCAAACACGGCGTGCTCGCCAGCGAAATGGCGTTGCCGGGACCGGGCTCGGCCAAGCCGAACCCGTCCATGATGATAAGGCAAGCCGGCAAGGTCGTGTTGGCGGGCCTCATCGCAGGCACGCCTTGATCAGCTGGACGAACGACGACGCCTCCAAGCTGGCACCGCCCACCAGGCCGCCGTCGATGTCGGGCTGGGCCAGCAGATCGTCCACGTTCCCGACGTTCATGGAGCCGCCGTACAGCACGCGCATCTGCTGCGCGACGTCCTCGCCGTACAGGTCGGCGAGCGTCGAACGGATGGCCGCGCATACGGCCTGCGCCTGTTCGGGCGTAGCCGTGCGGCCCGTGCCGATGGCCCAGATGGGCTCGTACGCCACGACGCACGTTGCGGCATCGCGCGCGTCAACGCCCGCGAACGCAGCGCGCACCTGGGCGCAAACGTACTCCTCCGTCGCCCCCTCGTCGCGCACGGCAAGCGACTCGCCCACGCACACGATGGCGTACAGCCCGGCTTCGACGAGAGCCTTGACCTTCCGGTTGACGTCCTCGTTCGATTCGCCGAACAGCTCGCGACGCTCGGAGTGGCCCACGATGGAGCACGCGCAGCCGATCTCCTTGATCATCGGCACCGAGATCTCGCCGGTATAGGCGCCCTTGGGCTCCCAATACACGTTCTGGGCGCCCACGGCAACCTTCGCCTTGTCGAAATCGAGAACCGTCTTCGCCGGCTTGAGGTCGATGAAGGGCGGGCAGATGAGGATGTCGACGTCCTCGCCCCAGATGCCCTTGTCGTACTGGTTGGAAATCTCCTGCGTGAGCACGACGGCCTCGCCGATCGTGTTGTTCATCTTCCAGTTGCCCGCCATAAGAGGGGTTCGCTTCATACGTACCATCCTTTCAGATAGAGGAAACGCGATGGATGCGGCCAGCTAGCGCAATGCCTCGACGCCGGGGAGCTTCTCGCCCTGGACAAGCTCCATGGACGCGCCGCCGCCGGTGGAGATGAAGGTCATCTGCGCCGCCAGATCGAACTTGTTGACCGCGGCAACGCTGTCGCCGCCGCCGATGACGGTGTCGGCTTCCGCATTGTCGGCCACCGCCTGCGCCACGGCCTTCGTGCCGGCCTCGAACGCCGCCATCTCGAACACGCCCATGGGGCCGTTCCAGAACACGGTGCCCGCCTCGGCCACGGCCTGGGCGTACAGCTTCGCGGTTTCAGGTCCGATATCGAGGCCCATCATAGCATCGGGAATATCGTCCACCGAAACCGTGAGCGTTTCGGCATCTTCGGCGAAGCGGTCGGCGCACACCACGTCAACGGGAAGCAGCAGCTTCACGCCGCGCTCGTCCGCTTTGGCGATCATGGCCGCCGCGCGCTCGATCCAATCCTCTTCCTTGAGCGACGAACCCACCTGCTTGCCCTGCGCCAACAGGAACGTGAAGCACATGCCGCCGCCGATGACGAGCGTGTCGCACTTGTCCATGAGCGCGTCGATAACCTTGATCTTGTCGGACACCTTCGAGCCGCCCAGGATGGCCACGAACGGGCGCTTCGGCTCCTCGAGCATGCCGGTGAGCGTGGCCACCTCGCGCTGCATGAGGTAGCCCGCGTACGCGGGGAGCAGCGCCGCGACGCCCGCCGTGGAAGCGTGCGCGCGATGCGCGGTGCCGAACGCGTCGTTCACGTACACGTCGCCGAGCTTTGCCAGCTCTTCGCAGAATGCGGGGTCATTCTTCTTCTCGCGCTTGTCGAAGCGCAGATTCTCCACCACCAGCACGTCGCCGTCGCGCAGGGAGGCCGCCTTGGCCTGCGCGTCCGCGCCTACGGTATCGGTGGCGAACACCACGGGCTTGCCCATGAGCTCGGAAAGCTTCTGGGCGGCCGGGCGCAGCGTGAACGACTCTTCGAAGCCCTCGCCCGACGGACGGCCCAGATGGCTCATGAGAACGACGCGCGCGCCTTGCGCGACAAGCTTCTCGATCGTGGGCAGCGCCGCGCGGATGCGCGTGTCGTCGGTAACGACGCCGTCTTTCACCGGCACGTTGAAATCGACGCGCACGAGCGCGCGCTTCCCCGCCGCGTCCAGCTCGTCGATGGTCTTGATGTCAGCCATACAACCCTCTTCCACAGACTAATGATACCTATTGATTTCCGTTGCCCGGCGTCGCGTTCCGGCGCGCCATTTCGCTGGCGATTACCTCGGTCGCCGCCGCCGTTCGCTCGGCAGCCCTCACAAGCCGCACCGCCATGACGATCGCGAAGATGGCAACTCCTGCCGCAAGCAGGAACGGAACCGTCAGCAGCAGCAGCTCCGGAGTGCCCATTCCCAGTACCCTCATAGCGTGCTCCTTTTCCTCGATTCGCGCGAAGCGCGAAAACAACCGGACAGGTTGGCGCAGTAAAACAGCGAGGGGCGCTGCGGTGCCCGAGATTCGCGGGAGGACGCGGGCGAAGCGTACTTGGGTACGCGAGCCCGCGGCATCGTGCGAAGATCGGGTGCCCCAGCGCCCCGCAGCGTCGAGCGGTTCCGCCGGCCGTCAGGCCGACGGAACGAGCATTTCTCTACAGCAGGATCTTCACCAGGTCCTTGACGCGGTTGGAGTAGCCCCACTCGTTGTCGTACCAGCTGATGCACTTGACGAAGTTGCCTTCGCCGCCCATCACCATGGTCAGCTTGCTGTCGAAGATGGAGGAGTGCGGGTTGCCCACGATGTCGATGGACACGATGGGGTCCTCGGTGTACTCCAGCACGCCCTTCATCGGGCCTTCGGCGGCAGCCTTCATGGCCGCGTTGATCTCCTCGATGGTGGCGTCGCGCTCAAGCTCGACCGTCAGGTCGACCATCGATCCGTCCGGCGTGGGAACGCGCGTAGCGAAGCCGTCCAGCTTGCCCTTGAGCTCGGGCAGCACGAGCGAAACCGCGCGGGCAGCGCCCGTGGTGGTGGGGATCATCGACACGGCTGCGGCGCGAGCGCGGCGCAGATCCTTGTGGGGAAGGTCGAGGATCTTCTGGTCGTTGGTGTAGGAATGGATCGTGTTCATGTAGCCGCGCTTGATGCCGAACGTGTCCAGCAGCACCTTCGCGAAGGGGGCCAGGCAGTTCGTGGTGCACGAAGCGTTGGAGATGATGTGATGCTCGTCTTTGTTGTACTGATCGTCGTTCACGCCCATGACGATGGTGATGTCCTCGTTCTTGGCGGGCGCGGAGATGACGACCTTCTTGGCGCCGGCGTCAAGGTGCGCCTTGGCCTTCGTGCCGTCCGTGAAGAAGCCCGTGGACTCGACGACCACGTCGACGCCCAGCTCGCCCCAAGGCAGGTTGGCGGGCTCGCGCTCCGAGAGCACCTTGACCGCATGGCCGTCGGCCACGAAGCCGTCCTCGGTAACCTCGACGGCGTCGAAGGCGCGACCGTGGATGGAATCGTACTTGAGCAGGTGGGCCATCGTCGGAATATCGCCAAGGTCGTTAACCGCCACGACCTCGATCTCGGGATCGTTCGCCATCGCGCGGAACGCCAGGCGGCCGATGCGGCCGAATCCGTTAATGCCTACTTTGATTGCCATGCGTATCCCCTTTCATAAAGATACTCAGTTTCTCGTTTACGGCACGAACCGATAATACAACACAAGCACTCGCCATTCTACCCGCACTCGTCTTGCATCATCCGTGCGATCCGACAAACACGGTGGTAAGCGGCGCTTTTGAAGAGATAAACCGGCTCTTGCCGCATCGAGGCACCAGAAAATCCAGGCGTGTGCCTTCATTTATCGTCGCGATTCCCGTCACGATAGCATCATGTGCCGAAGCGCAAACCCACCGCCTGCGCCAGCCGACGGCAACCAGTCCCCCATCGAGGGTCAACTCCCCGTGAAATAGCAGATAAGGTTGACGATCTGAGGAAAGAACGCCATGACGAAAACTGCTCGCATCACCTGCATGACAACCACGTCGGTGTTCTTGACGTTCAGGTCATCGATTATAAGAGCCATGTCGGATGCCCCGGCGGGAGACGCCATGAGCATCCCTTCCTTTCTGCCGTACCCGAACAGCTTGCTTTCAAGCTTTCCCGTAACAAAGCAGTTGAACGTGTAACCCGCCACCAGAACGACTGCGGGAAGCACCAAATCGGCCAAGCCCGTCAGCCCCTCAGCAGTGAGCAACGTTCCAAGGTAGCACCCGGCAACAAGCTGGCAAACCTTCTTAACCCATTTAGGGATGAAAGCAAAATCGAACACGAGCTTCAGGATAAGCACGGCAACGATCGCCGCGGTGAAGGTAAGCCCCGCAACGCCCGTCATCCTCCCAAGGACCCCCGCCAGCGCGGCAACAGCCAAAGCTGCTACAGTCGATGCTGGAGACTTCTGATTCGACTTCATGCGGTTCTCGCCGGGAGCAGTTTCGGCGCCGCGCGCATCAGGGTGCCCATGCGCCGTGCGGTACCCGTCGAACAGCGCAATCATCACCGGAAACGCCCCGATGCCGAGCACCTGCCTGATCAACTGCATCACGGTAACCGCAGGAGCGTCGGCCCCCATGTCCGCCGCGACAATCGGAGTGTCGTTGATGCCGCCCGGCACGGCGCACATAAGGGAGGTCACCAAATCGAGCGGAGACACCGCCCAGATGACGAATCCAAGAACAAGGTTCAAAATGAGAAACGCAAGGAGCATCAGCGCGACCGGCTTCGCGAATCGCCTCAAACGCACAAGGTCGCTCCGCTCCATGGAGCAGCCCACGAACGCACCGGCGATGATCTGAACCGCGGTTCGCGTTTCAGCAGGCAGCCAGGTGAATCCCGTCGCAACGCTCAACACGGCAACGCCCGCGAAAGCGCCGATCATATACCCAGCAGGCACTTTGAGCCTCTTGAACAGCAATCCACACGCGACGCCGACCGACAACGTGGCGAGCAGCGGCGCTATCGTCGAAGTATCCATGCGCACGTCCTTTTCATCGATTCTCGCAGGAGTATAATCATCGACATACCGGCAATCAAACGAATCGAAACGAATACGCTTTCTTAACCACTGTTCATGCCGTTTCGTCCCAATTCGTAGAATCGAGGTTTTATGAGAAACGACGAGGCGTTAACCGTGGACGAAGTGGCCGACATACTGCAAGTAGGTCGCAACACCGTCTACGCGCTCAAAGACCGGGGAGAGCTCAGCTCGTACAAGGTCGGCAGGAAGCTGCGATTCACCTACGCGGACGTGCAGAGCTATATCGCAAGATCCAAGAACCCGAACCGCTTCGAGCACCGAAACGACCCGAACGAGCGAAAGCGGCAATTCGTCATATGCGGGCAAGACATCATCTTGGACGTTCTCTCCAACTACATCGCCCAGACGGGAGTCGAATCGCTGCGCTCCTACATCGGGAGCTACGACGCCTTGACCGACCTCTACAAAGACAAAGTGCAGGTTGCCTCCGCGCATCTCTGGGACGGAGACGCCGACGAGTACAACGTCTCCTACGTCAAGAAGCTTCTCCCCGGCACCCCGACCGTCATCGTGAACCTCACCTACCGCATGCAGGGCTTTTACGTGGCGAAGGGAAACCCTAAGAACTTGACCACCTGGGAAGACCTGCTCGCTCCGGGAGTGAAGATCGTCAATCGAGAGAAAGGCTCGGGCTCCCGGGTGCTGCTAGACGAGCACGTCAGACTGCTGGGCGCGCAGCCTTCCTCCATTCAAGGCTACGAGATAGAAACCCAGTCCCACATCGCCGTTGCGAGCATGGTGGCTCGAGGACGCGGGGACGTGGCGATCGGGAGCGAAAAGGTGGCGAAGCAGGTGGAAGGCATCGATTTCGTGCCCCTGCAGAAAGAACGATACGACCTTGTGGTCAAACAGGAAAACTTCGACGCGCGCGCCGTGCAGACGATGATGGGCATCCTGGAGTCGGGACTGCTTCGCGAAGAGTTCGCAAGCCTGGGCGGATACGACACCTCGGACATGGGGCGCATCATGTCGATCGGCTGACGACGCGGGGCCCCTACCCGCGCACCTCTTTCGCCATCTGCTCGATCCGGCGAACGCGGTGGTAAACGGCGCTTTTGGACAGCGGAGGGTTCGCTCGCTCCCCCAACTCTTTGAGGGTGGCGTCGGGATACCTGACCCGCAGCTTGATGAACTCCTGCAACGCCGGCGGCAGGTTCTCCATGCCGTGCGCCTCCAGCACCATACGGATCGCGTACAGCTGGTCAACGGAAGCGTTGGCCGCTTTGGCCTGATTCGCTATCTCGGCGTTGGTCTGCCGGTTCACGTCGTTGCGCACGCTCTTGATGACGCGCGCGTTCTCCATGGCGAGCGCGCTTTGATGAGCTCCCGCGAAGGCCAGAAACTCCAGGATGGCCGCGCCGCTTTTAAGGTAGACCATGTACGAGCTGCGCCGCTGCATGACGCGCGCGTTGATGCCCTTGCGCTCCAGCAGGCTCACCAGGCTGTCGGCCAAGTCCTCGTTTTCGACCGTGATCTCGAAATGGAAGTCGCCGCGCGGATCCGAGACGAACCCGCTTCCCAAAAACGCACCGCGCAAATAAGCCGCAGTACAGCATTCCTTCGCCACCAGATCCGAGGTGAGCCCCATCATCAGGCCGCCCTCGGCGGAAAGCACGCCCATGTCGACGAGCGATTCCGCCAAGCGCGCCTGGGAAGGCACCTCGATAAGGTAGTTCGGCGTCTTGTGCAGCACGCTGCGGCGCACCGTGAGGTTCGTCTCCAGGTGGTACAGCTCGTGCAGCAGCTTGATGACCAGGCGCGCGACGGACGGGACGTCCGTTGCGATCTCGATGCGGTACTTGCCCTGCCCGCTGAAGAACAGCGTGCCCTCGATGCGCACGAGCGCCGCCAGCGTCGCCTTCTCGCAGTGCGAGCAGGTGGGTGGAACGCGAGCCAGCTCGTCTTTTACTTCCGCCGTGAACGACATAGGCGCAACACCCCCGAAAACGCTTCCCGCAACGCAGCCGGATCATGCCAGGTAGGCCGCAACGCATCCACCAGGTTGCGCGCGATGACCACCGGGCCGCGCGCCTGGATGGCCTGCACGTCCTGATAGCTGACGCGCACGGGACGCACCCGCTGCGACAGCTCCAAATCGCCCATGTCCGATGTCGAAGCGTGCTCCGGCTCGGCACCGGCCAAGGCACTGAACAGGCCCGTCGCCGGACTATCGGGCCGCAACGGCACCGGCGTATGCACCAGCACGTAATCGAGCAGCCCGCGCATGCCGTGATCCATGAGGGCATCCACGTGCTCGCGGGCGGCAAGGCCCCACGTCTCCCCCTGCATGTCGGCGAGCGAGCACACGAACAACGTGCTGCCCTTCGATGCGCGTATGGCGTCCACCACGCCGGGAACCAGCAGGTTCGGGATGATGGACGTGAACAGGGAACCCGGCCCCAGCACGATGAGGTCCGCGTTGCGAATGGCCTCGAGCGCAGGCTCGTAGGGTACCACGCCGCGCTCGGCGCGAAGCCGCACGCATTCGAGCGCGGTGCGCGAATGGCACGCCACCGCCTGACCCTCTAAAATGCGCCCGTCGCGCGTGCGCGCGGCAAGCGACACCCGATCGAGCGTTGACGGGTACACGTGCCCCCGCGCTTGCAGCAACCGCTCGCATATAGCGATAGCCTGGGGAAACGACCCTGCCGCATCCTCCAATGCCGACAGCATGAGGTTGCCCAGGGTGTGGTTGCGCGCAAACGAGAACCGATACTTGAACGCCTTGGTCAAAGGGTCGCTCGGATCGGCCGCCATAGCGGCGATGCACTTGCGCACGTCGCCGGGAGGCGTGACGTCGGCCTCTTCGCGCAGGATGCCGGTCGATCCGCCGTCGTCGGCCATCGCCACGACGGCGCTCGTTTCGACGCCCATCGACAGCAGCGTGCGGATGGACACCGGCGCGCCCGTGCCGCCGCCTATCACGACGGCGCGCACGTGCTCGTCGACGGCGGACGCCGCGCTCGGCGTGCCCAGCGAGGCGAAAGCGGCCGTCAGGGACGGATCATGCGAGAACGGTTGCGTTGCCATGCAAAGCCCTAGCGCCCGGCGACCGGAGCCGCAGCGGCGGAATCCGTCACCAGCAAACCGTCGGCCCCTTCGGCCAGCTTGAGGTCGCGATGGGCGATGCTCACGCGGTAGCCCTTCGCCTTGAGGTAGTCGGCCGTGGCCTCCGCCAGCGCCACGCTGCGATGCTGGCCGCCCGTGCATCCGATGCCGATGGCCAGCTGCTGCTTGCCCTCGGCCACGTAGCCCGGCATCACGCAATCGAGCAGCGCGCGCCAGCGCTTCTGGAACTCCTCGGTCTCAGGACGGTACAGCACGAAGTCGCGCACCGGCGCGTCCAGGCCCGTCAGGGGGCGCAGCTGGGGATCGTAGTACGGGTTCGGCAGGAAGCGCACGTCCATAACCAGGTCGGCGTCAAGAGGCGCGCCGTGCTTGAACCCGAACGAGTACACCGTGACCTGCAGGCCCGTGCGGTCCTCGCCGGGCGCGAACAGGGCGCGGATGGTGGTGCGCAGCTGCGGCGGCAGCATGTCGGTGGTGTCGATGACGTGGTGCGCGCTCTCGCGCAGCTCGAACAGCAAATCGCGCTCGCGCACGATGCCCTGGGCGATGGACGCCCCGTCGGCGGAAAGCGGGTGACGGCGGCGGCTGGACTTGTACCGCGCGATCAGCTTCTCGTCGTCGGCGTCCAGGAACAGGACGCGGTAATCGAGCCCGCGCTCCTTGAGCTTTTTGAGCTCGCTTGTCAAGCTGGCGAAGAAATCGCGGTTGCGCGCGTCGCACACCACGGCCAGGCGTCGCCGCTCGTCGGGCTGGCCGGGCATGCCGGTAAGCTCGAGCAGGTTCCCGATCAGGCTGGAGGGCAGATTGTCCACGCAGAAGTAGTCCAGGTCCTCGAACACGTGCATCGCCTCGGTGCGGCCGGCACCGCTCATGCCGCTCACGATGACGAGCTCGGGCATGTGCTCAAGGTCAACCGTCGATTCGCTCATCAGCAATCCCTTCGTCGGTACGGGAGCGCTCGCCCGTGCTGGCAAGCGCGTCGGATTCGCATTGCTGCGCGCCGCCCACGACGCGCACGTCCTTTCGCTCCCTATTATACTGCTGAAGCACGCGGTACAGCTCCTCGGCCACCTCTTCGGGCACAAGGCGCGCCGCTTTGATGTCGTCAAGGGCGGCGTCTTTGAGGTTCTTGAACGATTTGAAGTGCTTGAGCAGCGCCTTTTTGCGCACAGGTCCAAGGCCTGTCACGTCGTCGAGGATGGAGGCGGTCATGCCCTTGCCGCGCAGCTCCCGGTGGAACGTGATGGCGAAGCGGTGGGCCTCGTCGCGCACCTGCTTCACCAAGTACAGGGACGCGGAACCGCTCGGCAGCACCACCGGGCCCGTGTCCTGCCAGGGAACGAACAGCTCTTCGTCGCGTTTCGCCAGGCCGCACAACGCAATGTCGCGGATTCCCAGCTTGTCGAACATCTCGAGCGCCGCGGACAGCTGCGGCTTGCCGCCGTCGAGGATGATGAGATCCGGCTTGCTTCCGAAGCGCTCGTCCGCCATGCGCTCGGGCGCGTAGCGGCGGCTCATCACCTCCTGCATGCTCAAAAAGTCGTTCGCCTCGTCGAGCGGCGTCTTGATCTTGAAGCGACGGTACTGGTTCTTGTCGGGCTTGCCGTTCGTGAACACCACCATGGAGGCCACCGTGTAGGAACCGTGAATGGTGGAGATGTCGAAGCATTCGATGCGCAGGGGAGGCTCGTCGAGGGCCAACGCGCTTTCCAGCTGAAGAAGCGCCTCGTTGATGCGCTTGTCCTCGTAATTGGTGCGCACTTTGTAGCGCATGAGCGTGTGCTTCGCGTTCGTCTCGGCCATGCTCACAAGCTCGTGCTTCTCGCCTTTGCGCGGCGCCGTGAACCGCACCTTCGCGCCATGGGGGCTTGCCAGCTTCTCGGTGAGCCATGCTTCCATAGCCTCTTCGTCCTCGGGCTCGTCGCGCACGATGATCTCATGAGGAATGGACGTGGTGGCGTCGTAGTAGCGCAGCAGGAACATGTGCAGCAGGTCGTCGTCGGGCACGTCTTTGCCGCGGTTCAGCACGAACTCGTTCGAGTTGATGATACGGCCCTCGCGCACCATGAACACGTGCACGCCGGCGATGGTCTCCTCGCGGAAGATGCCCACCACGTCGGCGTCCAGGTTGCGCGTGGACACGGCATGCTGCTTGTCGGTCAGGCTGTTGATGGTGTCGATGCGCGCCTTGATGCGCGCGGCGCGCTCGAAGTCGAGCTCTTCGGCCGCAGCCTGCATGTCGGCGGTCAGCTCGTCGACGAACTCCCGATGCTGCCCGGACAGGAATCGTCCGATGCGCTTCACGTTGACCTGGTACTCTTCGGGCGTCACCGCGCCGCAGCACGCGCCGGGTCCCAAGCCCACGTGGGCATCGAAGCACGGGCGCGCGTCGCTTGCCATGAGCGCGAGCGGGTTCTTCTCCAGCCTGCGCTTGAGCTGGCGCCAGTCGGCGCACGACGTGGCGCACAACGGCACGACGCGCCGCGCGATGTCCACCATGTCGCGCGCGGCGCGGCTGTCGGTATAGGGGCCGAAGTACTTCGTGTCGGGCTTGTGCTTCTCGCGCGTGTACTTGATGGCGGGAAACACGTCGCCTTTCGTGAGCGCGATGAACGGGTACGACTTGTCGTCTTTGAAGTCGGCGTTGAAGAACGGGCTGTGCTGGTTGATGAGGTTCTTTTCCAGCACGAGCGATTCGTGCTCGTTCTCCACCACGATGTAGTCGAAGCTGTCGATCTGGTCGACCAGCAAGGGTATTTTGGCGCGCTCGTCCTGGAAGTTCACGTACTGGCGCATGCGCGCGCGCAGCTGCTTCGCCTTGCCTACGTAGATGACCTGGCCGGACTTGTCTTTCCATAGGTACACGCCCGGCAGCGCGGGCACGGCGTTGAGCTCCTGCTTGATGCGTTCGAGCTTGGCCGTTGCCGCTCGGCCTTCCGGCAAGGTCGGCTTCCCGTCGGCCGAGGCAGCGGAGCCGAATTCGCGCGTCGCCTGGTCGAGGTCGGAGCGATGCTGCTCGCGCTCGATGCGCGAGCGCTGTCCCGCCGGCTGATCCAGGTTGTCGAAGCCAAGGGCGTCGCCGTCGTCGAGCGTGGAAAAGCCGGCCGAATCGGCAGCTTCCCCTTCTTCGTTCGCAGCATTCGTCTTGATGGGTTTGTCGAGGTATTCGTCCATGAACGGCAGTATAGCAAAGCCCCGTTGCGCACCGGCCGAGCCGCCGCCGCGCGAACAAACGCTTCATGTTTGGGAGCGGGCCGTCAACGCGACCCGCGCACCGCTATATGAACGGGTGGAACGCCTCTATCAGAACCGGGACCATCGCCGAGCAGATAACGCCGTTGAGCACCGAGAGCACCACCGTCTCGCCGTTCGTGCAGCGAATGAGCATGGGCAGCGTGGTGTCCTCGCTCGTTGCGCCGGCGGGCGCGATGCACGTAGGGTAGTTGAGGTGCCGGGCGATCCAGGGGATGCAGAAGAACGACACCAGCTCGCGCAGCAGATTCGACAAGAACGTGATGCTGCCCACCTGCGCGCCGGCGATCTCGGTCATCATGACGCCCGACAAGCTGTACCAGCCCAATCCCGACGCGACGGCGCCTCCCGTTGGCAGGGAAAGCCCCGTCAAGGGAGCGCACAGCAAACCGCCCGCGATCGATCCGACCACGATGCCGAAGGGAATGATGAGCACGCGCACGTGATACTGCCGCAGCTTGCCCAAAAGGCCGCGGCTGCCGCCCACGCTGATGCCCACGAACAGCATGAGGCCGTACAGGATCAGGTCGGAATGGTCGGCCAGCGCGTCGAGCGGCGCAAGGTGCACGCCCGCCAGCCCGTAGGCTATCCCCAGCACAAGCGCCCCCACCGCCATGCCGATCATGACGGCTTCGCCGTTGCCGGCAGGCTCCCCCGCCGCCGGCGCCTCCTGCGCAGCGGCCACGTTCGGGCCGGCCGCCTTGCGGGTTATGTCGCTCATGAGCCAGTTCGTCAGGCCGTACACGACCAAGGTCGAAAGAGCCACCGGCACCAGGCAGAACAGGGCGCTCGCCCACCCGACGGTGCCCAGCTCCTCCAGAAACGTGTCGCGCCCTCCCAGCAAAGCCCCCATCGAGAAGATGAGCAACGCCGTGAACAGCAGCGTCAGCTTCTCGTTCGCGCCTTTGAGGCGCGCGGGGAACACCGTTGCGCCCACGAGCACGCCCACGGCCATGATGACGAGCACTTCCAACCTTGATCCCCCTTTGCTGCGAAAGCATCCATTGTAGCGCAAAGCGGCGCTACGGGGTTTCAGGTTCGCGGGGCATGCGCTCGGTTCGCGCCGCGAAGCCGCGGGGCTTCAGGTTCGCCGGGAGCGCGGTCGGCTCTCCTTCGCCGGAGGCGCAGCGGCGCGAACCCGCCCGCGCCCATGCGCACGGCTACCGCCAGCTTGGCGGCGCCGCCCGCAGCAAGGAGCGCCGCGCTTGCCCCCAGCACCGCAGCCACGTCGGGAGCGAACGTGAGCACGTCGCGCCACGGCACCCCGCGCAGGATGGGAAGCGCCAAAACCGCAAGCGGCGCGACGACGTGCAGGACGACGGCGCGCGCGACCAGCATCCGCCTCGCGCGCATGCGCAGCGCCGGCGACGCCTGCGATACGCACGTCGCGCGCATGCGGCGCGTCCACCGCCGCAGCAACCCCAGCGGCGCTGCGCTCGCCAGCAGGACGCAGGCGTACAGCACGTCGTTGCGCGCATGCGCCACCCGCACCCACGAAGCGTCGACCGGGTCTGGATCGGCGCCCACCGCCGCAGCCACCACGCCGTTCGCCAGCTCGAAAAACAGGTTGTCGCCGCCCGCATGGTCGCTCGCATCGCCCAGCACCACCACGCCCAAACCGCGCTCGGGCAGCAGGCACATGCTTGCCACGTAGTTCTCCACCTGCCCGTCATGGGACAGCACCGTCTCCCCGTCGTCCCAGGAAAACGACGTCCAGCCCATGCCGTAGTACGTGTCGCCTTCGGGATCGGGAACGCGGTCCATGAACATCGACTCGATTCCCTGCGGCGAGATCACGCGCTCCCCCGCGTCGCTTCGCCCGCCGTTGAGGTACATCCGCAGATAGCGCGCCATGTCGGAAACGCTTGCCGCCACGTAGCCCGACGGAGCGGCTCCCCATGCCTCGTCGCTTGACGCGTGCGCGAACCCATCGGCTACAGGCACGCCGAACCAACCGCGATGGCCGGGCGCCATGCCCTTTTCCCGCGCGATCTCGCCGTCAGCCGTCGAGCGGTCCATCCCAAGGGGAAGAAGCACGTGATCGCGCAGGTACGCCGCGTACTCCTGCCCCGAAGCCGCTTCGACGATGCGGCCGAGCAAATCGTAGTTGGCGTTCGCGTACGAGAACGTCCCGAACGACGCGCCCTTGCGCGCATCGGCGAGCGCATCGTAGTACCCGAACCCGCTCGTCTGGTTGAGCAGGGATCGCACCGTGACCTCGGGCGGCACGCCGTACTGCGGCACGTACAACGAGGCCGGCGCATCGAGGTCCACCTCCCCCGCCTCCACCAGCTGCATCACCGCAAGAGCCGTGAACGACTTGCTAAGCGACCCTATCGTGAAAAGCGCCTCGGCATCCGGGCAATCCCCCAGCGTGCGCAGGTACCGGACGCCCGAAGCATCCACCACGGCCACGGCAACGCCCGGCACGCCCGTGCGGGACGCGTTGTCGTCCAGATAGGAATCGAGCCGAACCGCAAGCGCGCCGCCTTCGGGCTCCATCCCCTGGGGAGGCGCTTCGTCGGCCAAATCCCCCAGGTCGCCGCCGTCTTCGACGCCAAGATCCGCAGGCTCGTCGGAGGGCGCCGCAAGATCGGGCTCCTGGTCGGGCACGTCGGCGACAGGTACGCAGCTGACAGCTGCACCGATGCACGAAAGCGCCAAAAAGGCCGCAATCGCCGCACGCCTGCCGATAATCGCCATCCCGTTCGCCATCACGATCGCACCCGGCTTCCTAGAAACTGTCGTATACGAATTGAACCGGTTGGGAAAAGCCGGAGAACACGATGAACCAGGCGAGCAGGACGACCAGGGCGACCACGGCTGCGCCGGCCGCCGCAACCAGCAGTCCGGGACGCCGTCGCGCCGCGTCGCGCACACCGTCCGCCCACCGACGAAGCCGGCTCACGACGCGCTCCCGTCGGTTACGCCGACAAGCGAAGCGCCCGCATCGCCCGCCGCAGCCAAGCCCTCGGCCCGGCCGAAGCCGGCCCCGCCCAGAAACGCATCGTCGCGCCCGTTCGCGAAATCGTAGAACGCCTGCTCGATGCGCACCCAGCCGCGCCAGCCGGGATGCACGGTATCGCACAGAAAGTACTTCTCGTACTCGCAGCTGGAGAAGTCGGCGTACGCAGCCCCCGCCGCATCGCACGCGCCGCGCACGCGATCGTAGAACGCGCTGCGCACATCGGCTGCAACTCCCTCGCGGTCGTACCAGGCGCCGTGCATCGGCAGGATCACCACAAGCGGCTCCAGTCCCGTTTCGCGGCACACGTCCAAAAAGCACGAGAGGTCGTCGTATTCGGCATTCGCCTCCGTGAAGTTCTGCCCGCGTTCCACGTTGTAGCGGGAGTTCTTCTGCCAATAGGCGTCGTAGATGCCGTACGGGTTGGTGGTGCAGGCGGCGGCGCCGGATGCATCCGCCTGCGACAGCAGGGCCCTCCAGTCGGGTTCGCCCGTTGGGTTGCCGATCGCACGAGCAGCGCTCTTGTGCGGAGCCTGCTCGATCACCTGGGGCAAGCGGCTGCGAATGCGCGCGTCTTCCGCAAGCGAATACGCCGCATCGTTCACGGCGTCGAACGGCGTGTCCCTGTTGGCCGCGGCAAGCTGCCCCGCGTTCACCCCAAGGGCCGCCATGCGGGATCGAACGTATGCCTTCGTTTTCTCGGACAGACGCGGGTTGTCCGCGAACTGCCGGTACAGGCTGTACGAGAACTTCGAGGGGAACTTCGCCTGCGCCCCGTTGCCCTTGAAGAACCATTGCGGCGACACCACGATCATGACCTTCTTGTTCTTGACCTTGTCGCCGTACGCACCGGCCGCAACAGCTTGCCATAGGCTTTGATCGTACGCTTCGCCGACGAAAGTCAGATCCACTCCGGTCACGTTCTCGCCAAACACCGCCTGCGGGCACTGCGCGACCTTGTCCTTCGAAATATAGAACTCCGACGATCCGAACGCCAGGTGGCCGTCCGCGCTCATCGAAGACAGCGTGAACGCGGTGCTCTCGGACTTCACGCCCGAATACACGTAATCGTAGAGCCGTGTCGGATCGTGATCAGTTTGCCGGGGCAGCCCCCAGGCGCAAAACCCCGCGAACGCCAGCACGGCTGCGAGCAGCGCCGCAACCACGCCGCGCAGCAAGGCCATGCCCGTAAAGCCGGTCGATGCCCCTTTCGCCATGGTCCCGCCCGCCTACAGGCGGATCTCCACTTGGCGAACGATCAAATCCACCGTGTTCATCTCGTCGCGTTCCACCTCGGTAGGGGCAATGGACACGCCGAACTCCTCCTCGATGGTCACCAAAAGCTCGATAGCCCCCATAGAGTCCAAAAGGCCGAGCGCGAACAGATCCTCGCTTCGGCGCTCGCGCACCTCGTCATCGTCGCAGATATCCTCCAAAATGCAGAGCATGCGCTCCTCAAGCTGATCGTGCGTGACGCTACCCATTGATCGCTCCTTTCACGAGCATCGTTGCCTGCCCCGAGAACAGCGCGAACCCGATCATCACCAACTGCAGCGTGACGAACCAGGACAGCGCCTTGAACCAGGGTTCTTTCTTATGCTGCTTGTAAAACTTCGATTTCTTCTGAAACGCCTCCGTACCCGCCAGCAGCAAGCCGTGGTACAAGCCGTACAAAAGGTAGTTCGGCGTCAGGCCGTGCCAAGCGCCCATAAGCACCATGTCAAGCACGAAGCCCCAGCACGCCGTGGTCAGGCGGCTTTCGAACCAGCGCTTCTTGAGCGCTAGGCGCGAAAACCGCATGAACACGAAGTCGCGCAGCCAAAACGAGAGCGTGGTGTTCCATCGGT
The DNA here is from genome assembly GCF_048427265.1 of Paraeggerthella sp. NCBI lineage: Bacteria > Bacillati > Actinomycetota > Coriobacteriia > Eggerthellales > Eggerthellaceae > Paraeggerthella > Paraeggerthella sp. The sequence goes on along the minus strand of NZ_DBFOSR010000054.1, from coordinate 6,808 downwards.
TCCAAAAATCCTTGATGTCGATCGACGCGAACGGCGCGCGGAAGTTGCGCGGCGTGCGAATGCCGAAGCAGTAGCTAGCGCCCATCGCCATGAGGCTGTACCCTGCGAAGTCGAAGAACAGGTACAAGCCGTACACGTACGCAGTCTGCACCTGCGCGCCCAGCTCCGCAAGAAACGGGCCGCCGCCCCATGCGGTCGGTGCGTACAGGCGATGCAGCCACACCGCGATCACGAACGTGTACGCCATTCCCACGAGCAGCAGCAGGATGCCGCGCGCGAGCAGGCCCGCGTACTCGTCGCGCGTCCGCACCGCGTCGGCATCCTGCGCGAAACGGCGGGAACGGTCGATGGGGCCGGACGTGAACACGGGGAAGAACAGCAGGAAGTACACGTAATCGAACAGGTTCATCCGCTCGATGAGGCCGTCGCGAATTTCGAAGAGCACCTGCAGCGCCTTGAACGTAATGTAGGAAACGCCCAAGAAGCCCAGCAGATTCTGGTCGAACACCGCGCCCGCCTTCGCGGACACGAGCGGCACGAGCGTGACGGCAACGGCCGCATAGAAGCGCGCGCTCGACTTCGGGTCGGCCGAAAGCCACCGCATGCACGCTACGGCCGCCAGCACGAACCCCGCCGCGAGCGCAAGGCCGGCGACGTCCTTCGAGAACAAGCACGCCAGCAGCACTACGGACACCGCCAGGCCGTAGCGCTTGAGCGGCTTCTCGTGCAGGCCGAGGAAAGCCGCGCCCGCTACCGCTGCGGCCAGCGCCACGAAAAAGCTGGGGTCGGCGTAAAACGACATGCGCGCGACCTGCTACGCCTCGACCAGGGCTTTTCGATCAAGCTTGCCGTTGCAGGTCAGCGGCAGCTCGTCGAACAGCTTCACGGTGCGCGGCACCATGTACGCAGGAACGAGCTCGGCCAGACCGCGCCGAATCTCCTGGCGAGCGTCGAAGGCGTCGAGCGCAGCAGCCGAAGCATCCAGCACCACGCATGCCTTCAGGTGGGAAACGCGCCCGCGGCGCAGCACCGGCACTACGACAGCTTGCTTCACCTGCGGCAATGAAACGATGTTCCTTTCCACGTCCTCAAGCTCGATGCGAAACCCGTTCACCTTCACCAGCGCGTCGAATCGCCCTTCGCAGTGCAGCACGCCTTCCTTGTCCAATCGACCCAGGTCGCCCGTGCGATACGCCCGCATTTTGCGGCCGTCGGAACGCAGCGACCACGAGAACGCTTCGGCGGTTTTATCGGGATTGCGGTAGTAGCCTTTCGCCACTGTGTCCCCCACGATGACGATCTCGCCGCTTCGCCCCGCCTCGCACGGCGCCCCCGTTTCGGGGTTCACGATGCGCAGCTCGGTCCCCGGACGAGGACGCCCCACCGGCAAGGGAGCCGCATCCGCAAGCTCGGCGGGACCGATTTCGGCGTACGTTACCGCCACGGTGGACTCGGTGGGCCCGTAGGTGTTCACGACGAGCGCCTGCGGAAACCGACGGGCCAAGTCCTCGGCCGTCGCATGGTGCAAGGTCTCCCCGCAAAAGAGGAACATGCGAACGTCGGAAAGAAGCGCCTGGTCGAACGAAGGATCCGCCAGGCATAGATCGGCGAACGACGGCGTGGAAACCCATACCTGCACGCCCGAGGCGCGCAGGTCCTCGAACAGCATGCGCGCATCCTCGGTTTTCTCGCGCGAAACCGCGTGCAGACACCCGCCGGTCGACAGCGCGCCCACCACTTCGTACTGCGACAGATCGAACGAGTACGGCGGCTGGTCCAGGAACACGCGCGCGCCGTCCGACACCACCGGAAACGTGCGGAGCCACCGCATGAAGTTCGCCACGTTGTCCGCGCTCACCTCGATGCCCTTGGGTCGCCCGGTCGAGCCGGACGTGAAGATGAGGTAATGCGTCTCCTCGCCGGAAACCCAGCAGGAGCGTCCGGGGACGTTCGCACGGTCGAACGGCAGACGCGCAACCTCGCGCGCATCCACGACGCGGTCCTCGCATGTCAGCTCCCGCAACGCGCAAGACAGCTCCACGGCGGTCAACAGCAACGGTTCCCCCAGCTGGGAAGCGATGTCGGCCAACCGAGACGCCGGCATCTCAACATCGACGGGCACGAAGGCGTGCCCGCTTTTCAAGCAGCCCAGAAACCCGACGATCATCAAGGGGGCCTTATGCCCCAGGACGACGACCGGCTCGCGATCGCCCGAACGCTCGCGCAGCGTGCACGCCACGGCATCGGACATAGTCCACAGCTCGGCATAGGTCATGGTTGCGTCGTCTGCACGATAGGCCAAAGCATCCGGCGTCGTCTGCGCCCATCGCTCGACCTCCAGCAAAAACCCGTTCTCGTTCGCCATACGCTCGCCTCTTCTCTCGCCCCGTTGCGCGCCAAGCCGCCCCATGCGACCGGGGTTCAAGATAGACTTCGAATATCTACGACGCATCGAGGTCACAGACTGAGCACAAATCGGTAACCGAACCGACGCTCAAAAAGCTGCGCCTTCACATGCTGCGCACGACAGCGAACCGACGATGCGCGCAGCGGGTCGACAACCGCGCAGCACGCGCCTTGGGCTTCGGGCCTATGCGGAAGCGCGCGGGTTCGCAACCTGGGATGCCTGCCGCTATACTGAACCAACCCAAGAGAAAGCAGGTCCATGAAGCCCACCGTGTACATCGACGCCGACGCCTGCCCCGTCACCGCCGAGGCCGTCAACATCGCCCGAAACCGCAACATCCCCGTCGTTATCGCGGGCAACTCAACGCAGAACCTGCTTCGGCACGTGCGACGAAGCGACCCCCGGCAGCCCACCGACGGATTCTGGGTCGACACCCTTGCCGTGGGCATCGGCGCCGATGCGGCCGATTTCGCCATCGTGCAGGAACTGAAGCCCGGCGATATCGTGGTGACGCAGGACATCGGCCTTGCGGCCATGGCGCTCGGCCGCAGCGCGCGGGCCATCGGCGTACGCGGGCGCGTGTACTCGCGCGCGACCATCGACGCCGACATGCAGATACGCCACCTCGAGAAGAACGTCCGTCGTCAAGGCGGCAGGACGAAGGGCCCTGCGGCGTTCGAGGACGAGGATCGCGAACGCTTCGCGGCGAACCTGCGGCGCCTGGTGGACGAGTCGCTTCGCGACGGGGACGAGCACTAGCGCAGCGTCGACGGCGGCAAGGCTCCGGAAAGCGAAATCGGGCGGCACACCCCATCCCGCCGCCCGGAAACCGGCAAGCCGCACCTATTCGGAAACGTCGGCGCTACCATCCTCAAGCGCCTTGAACGCGGCTTTCATAGTGGGGTTGTTCCTGGTCAGACGCTTGATAGTCAAGTCCTGCGCCTTATTGTTCGCCAGGCGCAGATTGTTCTCGGAGGAAAGCAGGGCCTCTTTGGTTTTCTGCAAGTGCGTGATGGTCTTGTCGATCTCGTCGATAGCCGTCTGAAAACGGCGGCTAGCCAGGTCGTAGTTGCGCGCGAAACCCGATTTGAACGTCTCCATCTGCTCTTCGAAGTTCGTGATGTCGATGTTCTGGTTGCGCACCACGGCCAGCTCCGCCTTGTAGGCAAGCGAGTTGAGCGCGGCGTTGCGCAGAATGGAGATCATGGGCAGGAAGAACTGGGGGCGAACGACGTACATCTTCTCGTACCGATACGACACGTCCACGATTCCCTGGTTGTACAGCTCGCTGTCCGGCTCCAAAAGCGACACGAGCACCGCGTACTCGCATCCCTTCTTCGTGCGATCGGCGTCGAGCTTCTTGAAGAACTCGTCGTTTCGATGGTGGCGGGACGGGTCGTCGGATTCGTTCTTCATCTCGAACATGATAGACACGATCTCGTTGCCCGCCTCGTCGCACTCCCGGAAGATGAAGTCGCCCTTCGAGCCGCCGGATGCATCGTTGTCCTTCTCGAAATACGCCCGCGGGAACGCCGTTGCGCGAATCTTGTTGAACTCGGTCTCGCAATGCTGCTCAAGCGACTCGCCCACCATTTTGGTGGACAAGCGCGCCTTCATGTCGCGATAGCGCTCGATCTCGTTTTCCTTGTACGCGATGATGTCGTCTTTCGCCTTCAGTTCAATGGACAGCTGCTCCTTGAGCGCGCTTTCAACCTGAATGCGCTCGGCGTCCTTGAGCGCCACCTGGGCAGCCAGGGCATCGCGCTCGCGTTCGATCTCGGTGCGCGCCTGCTGCACGGCCAGCTGCTTCTCGGTTTCGCTGGCGTGCTGCTGCGCGGACAAGCGCTGCTCGAGCTCGACGATGCGAGCGTCCTTCGCCGCCGCGATGTCGGCAAGCGCACGCTCGCGCTCGGCCTGCGCGACGCGCTCCCGAGCTTCGTTCTCGCGCTTCGCCGCGTCCAGTCTGGCCTCCAATTCGGCAATGCGGGTCTCCTTCTCGGAAGCCTTCGCCTGCGCCGCTCCCAAAGCCTGCGCCACCGCCAGCTCGACAGCCTGCTTCTTTTCGGTTGCCAGCAGCTGCTCGTGCCGTTGCACTTCCTTGTCGAATTCGCTGTCGCGCACCTGCTTCATGATGGCCGCGAAACCGGTCTCGTCAACCTGAAACACCGTTTGGCAATGGGGGCACTTGATCTCGTTCATGCACGCTCCTTATCTCTTGCCCCGATTCTACCCCATCGATTGTTTTCGAGAGGGTCGCAATGGGGACAGTCGAGCAATTCATCGTTGAAATTCGCAACGAGCCGGACGTCCCGAATCGCTTCGATCGCGACCTTTCGGCGCACAGGTTTGTTTCGAATCGTTTAAATAATCATTGCGCGCGGTCGGCTCTCTTTATAATGATGCTATTGCGTACTGCATTTCCCAAAGGAGGTCCGAATTGAGTTACGTCGATCGAGTTATCGAGCAGGTCAAGGCGAAGGACGCCAGCCAGCCTGAGTTCATCCAGGCCGTCACCGAGGTGCTGCGTTCCCTCGAGCCGGTCATCGAAGCGCATCCCGAGTACGAGGCCGCCGGCCTGCTCGAGCGCATCGTGGAACCCGAGCGCGTGATCATGTTTCGCGTCCCCTGGGTCGATGACGCGGGCAAGGTGCAGGTCAACCGCGGCTTCCGCGTGCAGTACAACAGTTGCCTGGGGCCCTACAAGGGCGGCCTGCGTCTGCATCCGTCCGTGAACCTGGGCATCATCAAGTTCCTGGGCTTCGAGCAGATCTTCAAGAACAGCCTGACCACGCTTCCCATGGGCGGCGGCAAGGGCGGCTGCGACTTCGACCCGAAGGGCAAGTCGGACATGGAAGTCATGCGCTTCTGTCAGAGCTTCATGACCGAGCTTCAGCGCCACATCGGCGCCGACACCGACGTGCCGGCTGGCGACATCGGCACGGGCGCACGTGAGATCGGCTACCTGTTCGGCCAGTACAAGCGCATCAAGAACGTCTGGGAAGGCGTGCTTACCGGCAAGGGCCTGTCCTACGGCGGATCGCTCGCCCGCACCGAGGCGACCGGCTACGGCCTGATCTACTTCGTGCAGGAGTACCTGGAGTGCCACGGCGACTCCTTCGAGGGCAAGACGGTGTCGGTCTCCGGCTCCGGCAACGTGGCCATCTACGCCACGCAGAAGGCCCAGCAGCTGGGCGCCAAGGTAGTCACGCTCAGCGACTCCACCGGCTGGATCCACGATCCCAACGGCATCGACGTTGCCCTGGTCAAGCAGATCAAGGAAGTCGAGCGCGCCCGCATCTCCGAGTACGCGAAGCGTCGCGAAGGCGTGGAATACCACGAGGGCCGCGGCGTGTGGAGCGTGCCCGTGGACATCGCGCTGCCCTGCGCGACCCAAAACGAGCTGTTCATCGAGGATGCACAGCAGCTGGTCGCGAACGGCTGCAAGGTGGTTGCCGAGGGCGCCAACATGCCCACCACGATGGACGCGACCGATTACTTCCTGGACAACGGCGTGACCTTCTGCCCCGGCAAGGCCGCCAACGCCGGCGGCGTTGCCACCTCCGGCCTGGAGATGTCGCAGAACTCCGAGCGCCTGTCCTGGTCGTTCGAGGAAGTGGATGCCAAGCTGCAGGGCATCATGAAGAGCATCTACCATGCAGCCGACGACGCCGCGCGCGAGTTCGGCCACGAAGGCAACTACGTCATGGGCGCGAACATCGCCGGCTTCAAGAAGCTCGCCGACGCCATGATGGCGCAGGGCGTGGTGTAAGCCGCAGCATCCAGCAAAAGCGAAAGCCCGGTCATCACTGGCCGGGCTTTTTCATGTTCCCGTGGTACCCAACGCACGAAGATCGCGCCGCGCGCCCATCGCGCAATCCGTGCGCACGACGTCGAATCTTACGCAGTCCGTGCGCACGACGTCGAATTTCGCGCAGTCCTGTCAAAACGATCGAGTTTTGCGGCGATTTTCCGCCTTTTTATGATTGCTCGCCAACACACGATTTTCATTGTCCCAGTTCAGAAGCTTATCCGCTTGCTTTATCCTGGCTTGAGGACCAGCAAAACTCGTCCGTTTTGACAGATGGGCCCTAGGCGTCCGAAAACCGATCGAAAGTCGTCAGCGTCCCGAAAGTCCTTTCGCAGCAGTTCACAGCACTACAGCTCTCAGCGTGCGGCACGCTTGCGCGAAACCATCGTACGGACGAACCCGCTCGCCTAAAGCAGCAGCAAGCTGACGCGCCGCCTTGTCGAAGCGCGCAGGATCCATGATCTGGTGATTCGTCATCGTGCGCACCGACACCCCCAGATGGGACAAGTCATCGCGACGTTCCGAATCCCTTGCGATCCGAGAAGGACCGGTATGGTACTCGTCGCTTTCGTACTCAACGTCGAGCTTCGCTT
>NZ_DBFOSR010000053.1:0-9132 GCF_048427265.1 Paraeggerthella sp. | reverse complement strand
CGTCACCACCGTCATGAGGCCGGTCAGCGGGACCAGCGACATCGTGAGAACAAGCATCGCCGATGCGAATTTAGTTGCAGGTGCCTCCATAGCGATACCTTATCCTTCCGTCCCGAAAACCCCGGATCCCCCGCGCACGGTAGCGCACTGCGCAGCGCCCGACCGGCCAGCCGACGCCGACGGGTTCGCCCCTCGGCAATCCGTGCGCTCGCCCGCTCCGTACGCGCGCGCCGCCTGAACCTGCGCGCATTCCAGAAACTCGCCCCAGCTGCCGCCGCGCGCACGATGGGCCAGCGCCAGCTCGAACAGCCCATCCTCCATTTTCGCCAGCTCGATCTGCATGCGATCGGCCCGATCCTCCTCGCACGGATCGGCGATGAACGCCCCCGACCGACCGCGCATGAGCACGTATCCCTCGTCACGAAGCACGGCGTACGCCTTGTTCACGGTATGCAGGTTGATGCCCAAATCGCTTGCCAGCGACCGCACGCTGGGCAGCGCCTGGCCGGCAACCAGCTCGCCTCGCGCGATGGCGCCGATAATCTGGCTGCGTATTTGCAGGTACAGCGGCTCCTCCGCCTTCTGATCGATGCGTAAGATCACGCCGATCGCACCCCACTTTCATTTCGCCGCAAAATTTCTTTCCTGTTTGTTATATTTATGCTATAACAGATGGAACAAAGATGCAAGTTCACAAGGGCAACGCGCGTGAAGCGTGCCGCAAAGCGAGCAGCAGCGCCGAAACGAGTTGCAGCGTCGAAACGGGTCGAAGCGCCCAGGCGGAGCTGACGCACCTTGCCTATCGAGAGGGGGGCACCATGAAGCGAATCGTGGTATTTCTTGTTGTTACCTTTATATTGACCTGGGCATACGAATTTGGCGTTGTGTATCCACTCGCAACGGGCGCCATCGAGGGCGTTCCGGCCATGGCTACGCAGCTTGCCGTCGGCGCGGCCATGTTCTTCCCCGCCTTGGGCGTGCTCATCACGCGCCTGGTCACGCGCGAAGGTTTCAAAAACAGCGTCATCAAACCCAAGCGGTTCAAGAAGTCCGCGATCTGGTTCGTCGTGGCATGGTTCGCGCCGGCGGCGCTGGCTGTCATCGGAGCAGGCGCGTACTACCTGGCATTTCCGCACGACTTCGACCCCAGCATGTCCGCCATGATCGCTTCCCAACAGCAGGCGGCCGCGGCGGCTGGCGCGGGAAACATCCCCGCCGACCAGCTGCGTACCATGCTGCTGGTTCAACTGCCCGTCGCCGTGTTCCTGGCCCCCGCGCTCAACATCGTCACAACGTTCGGCGAGGAATGGGGCTGGCGCGGCTATCTGGTGCCGAAGGTGTCCGAGCGTCTGCGCATTGTGCCGACGCTGCTGGTCACTGGCGTAATTTGGGGGCTTTGGCACGCGCCGATCACCGCGATCGGGCACAACTACGGCACGGACTATCCCGGCTGGCCGTTCGTGGGAATTGCCGCCATGTGCGTATTCTGCATCGTTATCGGCATCTTCCTGACGTACGTCACCGTGCGCACGGGCAGCTGCCTGGCCGCAGCCATCGGCCACGGCGCCATCAACGGCTTCCTGAGCGCCGTGCTGCTGGTCTCGGCAACGGGCGGCAACCCCTTCGTGGGGCCGTTGGCCACCGGCGTCATCGGAGGCAGTGCTTTCATCGCCGTCGCGGCGCTCATGCTCTGGGACCTGCACCGTCGTGAAAAGGCCGGCACACTCGATATGCCGAAGGCAGGGCTGCCCGACAACACGACGAAGGCGGATCGAGCCCGCAGCACGTCTGCAAGCTAGCATTTCGCGCAACACGAAGGCCGCGACCCGTTGCAGCACGGGATCGCGGCCTTTCACTGCTCGGACGTGGGCTAGCGAGAACCGTAAGCCTCCCAGTTATCCGGAACGTCGGCGTCGGCATGGCATTGCGTGCAAGCATTGACCGACGGTTCGTGAACCTTGTGGCAGTCGCCGCATGCCAACCGCTCGCCATGGTACTCTTCGTGCGGATTGTACGCACGGTCTTGTGTAGCGGCCGCAAGCCCCTCGCGCGACGTGTCGTGGCACGCCTTGTTCAGACAGAATCCGTCGTCGAAGCTCCGCTGCTCAAGAGGCAAATCGTATCCGCCAGTCACCCAAGCGGCGCCTTCGGCCAACTGCTCGCTCAGCGTAGGCACATGACATCCCATGCACGTAACATCGGCACCTTGGTGCACTGCCGACAAAAGAGCCGGATCCTGCGAGTAATATCCTTCCACGTACGGGTCCATCGGCGTATGGCAGATAGCGTTGCAGAAACTCGGCTGTTCGTGCCACACCCAGAACCCCGCTCCGGCCACAACCAGAACCGCCGCCGTCACGCCCACGGCAATCCACCGGCGCGTGCGCGCGCGACGCTGCTCGAAACCGCTCGCCTCATCGCCCCGGGAAGCATCCTTCGCGACGGCGCTTGCCGCCGACTCCTTCGCCGCCGGAACGGCCGAAGCCCCCCGATCTTGTTCTTGCGTCATGTCAGCTCCTCCTCTAGGCGACGATGCGGCCCTTGCCCGTGCGCTCGACCTCGCACAATCCCGACCTGAACGGCGGGAACCCGGTAATTGGATCGAAGTCGCGCGTAGTCAGCAGATTGATGTCCGCCTGATGCCACCCGTGGAACACGTCCACGACGCCCGGCAGCACGAGGTTCGTGATCTCCGCGTTCATGACAACTTCGCCAAACTGGTTGAACACGCGCACCTGATCGCCCTCGGCAATACCGCGCTTCTCCGCATCGTCCGGATGAAGACGAATAACCGGGTCGGGCATGAACTGGTTGAGCCAGGGAAGATCGCGCAGCTTCGAGTGCGTGTAATACGGCACGCGCGATCCGCTATTCAACACCAGCGAGTAATCCTTCGCCTCGTCGGGCGTGCTCACGGGGCTGTGCACCGGCTCCTCGAACACCGGCAAACCATCAAAGCCGTACTGCTTGAGAACCTCCGACACGAACTCTATCTTACCCGTCGGAGTATTGAATCCAGGCTTGCCGTCTTTTCGCAGAAGGCCGTCGGCGTACTTCCGCTCGCCCTTCACGCCACCAGGCACTTCGTAGCCTTCGGGATGCTCGCGCAGCAGGTCCAGAGAAATGTCGATGCCCGCACCGCGATACATATCGTCGAGTGCCGCCTCCACGCTGCCGCCGAAGCACTCCTGCTCAAAGCCCAGCGCGCAACCGATCTCCAGGATGATCTGCCAATCCTCGCGGCACTGCCCCATCGGCTCCACCACCGGATCGCGATGAAATATCTTGCGGCCGAAAATAGCCGGCGGCGCCATGCGCTCGTAGCACATGGCAGCAGGCAGCAGCATGTCCACCAAATCGTGAGTCCAAGGGCGCATGTAATAGTCGATGGCTACCGTAAACTCCATGTCCTTGATAGCCTTTTGGTACTCAGGAGTCTGCGGCCACATCATGGAGTTCACGCCCAGCAGCAAGCCGGCTCGAATCTTGCCGTCGGCAACCAGTTCCGGCAGATGCGCCGTCTGGATCATTTTGAAATAGTGCGCCCATACAGGGAAATCGTCTTTGTCATAGCGAATGTTCTGCAAGCCCTTTTCGGCGTACATGCTCTCCAAACGGAAAGCCGCAGTGGACGCCGAATAGTCGAACGGCAGCCCAGAGCCCATGGAAAGGCCGCCCGCCACGTCAAGATCGCCGGTCAAGGCAATGATGGAGTACACCGCGCGCTGGAAATTGCCCACGTTCGTGGCATGGCAGGCGCCAGCCGAACTGGACACGAGCGTAGCCGGGGAGTTTTCGCAGATGATTTTGACCGCTTCCTCCAGTTTGGCAGCGGGTACCCAGGTGATCTCCTCAACCCGCTCGGGCGTGAACTCCTGCACGTAGCTTGCCAGCTCGTCGAAGCCGTGCGTCCACTTCTCCACAAACTCTTTATCGTAGAGATTGTCGCGCAGCATGACGTGGATGAAGCCGAGCGCCAACGCGCCGTCGGTGCCGGGGCGCAGCTGCAAATGCACGTCGGCCAGCCCGGTCACGGTCGGTGTGATGCGCGGGTCAACCACCACGAACTTGCAGCCGCGCTCCTTGTGCTTCATCATGTCCCCGAAGCGATAAGGCTGCGACCAGGCAGGATTGAGCGACCAGACCAAGCAGCTTGCCGTAGCGTCGGTAGGATCGCTTCCCATGGTCAGCTGGCCGGTAACCAGCTGCGAGCAGATCCAAGTAGCCGCCGCGCATGTGGAGCTTTCAGATCCATACGTGGGGGAACCGAAGAGCGTGGCAAGGCGCTGCATCGCGCCACGGGGCTCTTTGGGATCGCCGCAGTAGAACAGCACGGCTTCGGGACCGCTCTCTTCCTTGATGCGATTGAACTCGCTCGCGATGCGCGCGTACGCATCGTCCCAGGAAATGGGCTCCCATTCGGGCGCGCCGCTACCCTTCGCGTTCGTGCGCACCATCGGGTACGTGATGCGATGCGGGTCGTACAGCTCCTGCAAGCTGGAAATGCCCTTCGCGCAGATGGGGTCGGCGGGATACTTTTCGCGCGCCTCGACGCGCACCACTTTGCCATCTTTGATCGAGGCGGCTATGCCGCACTTCGGCACGTGGTTGCACATGTCGCAGTACGTGTACTTGACTTCGACGGGAGCCTCTTCGGCCACAGCCCCTTCGGGATGCACGATGTTGTAGCCGCCAGCCACCAAGGCCGTGCCCGCAACCGCGCCCGCGCCCTTGAGGAACGTGCGACGGGTGACGCTGGTCATCTCGCTCATGCTATGCCCCTTCCTTCCCCTTCTTCGATTTCGCCACAGCCACGCCCGCGCCCACGCCCGCAGCAACTACGGCAACGCCAGCCGCTCCCAGCACCACAGGATCGATGCCCGGCGCAGCCTGCTCGCGTACCACGTCTTGGGACGAGGCCGCAAACGGCAAGGCATCGTTGGGCATGCCCGCTACTGGCACGTAATAGAACGACGTCTCGTCAATGCGCACGGCATCGTTTGCCGCTATGAACTGGGATACTGCGCTTTGCGAATCGTCCAGGTCGCCGAAGTAGCGCGCGCGGCCCGGGCAGTTAACCACGCAGGAAGGCTGCTTGCCCTCGGCCAAGCGACCTTCGCAGAAGATGCACTTTTCCGCCACCAGGCTACGCTGCACGCCGTAGGATTCGTACGGCGCGGGAACATCGGCGCCGAACAGGTTGCCCTTGGCGTTGTTGAGCTTGCGCGCGCCGTAAGGGCAAGCCGACATGCAGAACCCGCATGCGATGCACTGCTCGTAGTCGATCACCGTAATGCCATCCTCGCGGCGTACGCTCGCACCGGTAGGACACACGCTAACGCACTCGGGATCGTCGCATTGCATGCACGCATGCGGCACGTACGCACGACCCGACTCGCCTACCGTACGCCCCCATTCGCACACGTCCAGGCTGTTCCACGACACGCCGGGCTTCTGGTTGTTCTGCATCTGGCATGCCACGACGCAGGCACCGCAACCCGCGCATCTGCGCAGGTCAATGGCCATTCCGTACCTCGTCATCCCCTTGTCCTTCCTCCTGTTTTCCTGCACGGGAAGAACGGTGTCGATACCTATCTCCCTCGCGCTTCGTCATGGGAAACTCTACGGACTAGAAAGAGGTCGTTCCAGAAGCGCCCGCAACAAGAAGAACTGAGATTTCGCGCCACCCGGAACCTGGCGCAGACCAGATTTCGCCTGCGATCAGGAAACATGCCGCACGTCAAGCGTCGAATGCACGTTGCTCGACGTTGGCGCGGGCGCACGAAAGTGCTAGTATCGCTCTAGGGGATTTTTCGTACCGGAACCACATGATCACTGGGGAGACATCATATGGCCACCGAGCAAGACTACCGTTCCATTCTTATACCGACGCAACCGTTCCGGCGCTTGAAAATAGCCGAATACAAAGAGCTTGGCCGAAAGAAGAAGCTGTTCAAAGGCGAGTACATTCGTACAAGCGCGAAAACCATAGACGACCCGTACTACTTCTATATCGACGAGGGGCAGATAGCTGCGACGTTCGAGCAAGAATCAGGAGGCGGCATGCCGCTGTACTGGCGCAACGCAGGAAACGCCTTCTCGGCCGAATACAACGACTACGCCTCGATCGGGCGATACAAAGCTCGTTTCGTAGCTACGCAAAACACTGTCTTGTTCGCGTTCACGCAACGACAACTCTACGAGCTCGCCCAGCAAGACCCCGATCTATTCTACGAGTTCATCGATGTATGCCACCTATCGTTTGCCCAAATGGGACACCGAATAAGCAACACGGGCCACCAATCATCGACCAAGCGCATGATCATGTGGCTGCAAAAACTGTGCGCCACCCAAAAGCCCGAGCCGGACGGCACGTTCGACATCGAGTGCAACCTGACGCTCAATCAGCTTTCCGAGCTGCTGGCCATCCATATCACCACGTGCACGAAATTGATTGCGGCGCTTGAGAGCGAAGGCGTCCTCAAGCGAACCCGAAGCCGCATACGGGTATACGATGCCGAAAAGCTAGCTCGCTACGGGCTGGAAGACAATCCCATCGTGTACTGACGTGGGCTGATCGCTCTAGCGCACCTTCGCCACGATAAACCCGAGCGTAGCAACCGCCATAATGGCGGAGAATCCGAAGGCAACCTGATACGCCAGCGCCGGGTCCGCCACGCCCGCCGATGTTGCGCCCACCGCCGTGATGGCGAACACCATCACCGACGTTCCCAGCGACGCGCACGCCTGCCGCGCCGCAATGCAAAACGACGATCCATCGGCGACGATCGGGCGCGGCAACTTCGCCAAACTCCACGAAGTCAGCGGCCCCACCAAGCCCGATACTCCCACCGCGCGCACTGCTTGACAGAGCGTCACCGCCCAAAGCGGCGTGTCGGATTCCAGAAACGACATGAGCACCGCGCCAGCCGCCAGAAACACGCCCGACACCACCGCGACCGGACGCACGCCCACGCGGTCGGTCAGCACGCCGGCCAGGGGATTCAACAACAGCGCAGCCACCGTTCCCGGAAGCAGCACCACTCCGGCCTCAAGCGCAGTTCCGCCGCACAGGCCTTCCACATACAGCGGCACGATCAGGGTAACGCCCATGAACGAGGCATTCAGCAGGTTCTGCGCCACAAACCCCGCCGTGTACTGGCGCGATGCGAATATCTCCATCGTAATAAGCGGATGGTCGACCCGCTTTTGCCGACGAACGAACAACGTCAAGAACAACGCACCCAGCACGATGGGAGCCCAAATGAACGGACTGCTGGGTGCAAAGCTGCTTGCGTTCGAGAACCCCAGCAGCAACCCGCCGAATCCAATCGTGGACATTGTCAGCGACACGATATCGAGACGTGCGCCCGTATCACGCGCGGAAGCAGGCTTGATGGCAATGGCCGCGGCAATCGCAAGCATCACCGTAAGGGCGGCCAGCAGCACGAAGAGGCTGCGCCAACCCCACGAGAAGCTCATGGCGCCGCCAATGGTAGGTCCGATGTTCGGCGCGAACCCCATAGCCACGCCCGCAATGCCCATGGCGGTAGCCTGACGGCCAGGCGGGAAGCTGGTCATGGCGATGGTCTGCATGAGCGGCATGAGCAAGCCCGTGGAAACCGCCTGCAAGACGCGGCCCACCAGCAAAACCGCAAAGTTCGGAGCCAGCAGATCGGCAAGCGCGCCTACCAGGAAAAACGAAAGAGCCAGAAACACATGACGGCGAACCGAGAACCGTCGCGAAAGAAACGTGGCAACGGGAACCGTTACCCCAAGCACCAGCATATAGCTGGTCGTAAGCCATTGCCCCAGATCAACAGATAGAGCGAACTCCCCCATGATGTCGCCCAGCATGGCGTTCACCGCTGTTTGCGACAGATTTCCCGAAGCCGAAGCCAATACCACGATGGCGAACAGGGCGTACACCGCACCGCGCTTTCTTGCCTGGTTTTCGCCCGCCATACCGCCTCCGCTCCAGAACCGTCGCTCCCGCAAGGCCAGTATATCCCAAGCGTTTCGGCAGTAGAGGGAAAAGACCGCCCGCAGGCGCTTGCGCCGATTGCAGGCGGTTTGCGCTGCTCGTCGGACGAGCCGCGTCGACTTCGACTGAGCCGCGGAGCCTCTGGGCCACGGGGTCGCTGGGCCGCGGGGTCGCTGGACCGCGGAGCCGCAGGGCCACAGGGCCACAGGGCCAGGCTTGCGCTCGAAAAACCGCTCCCGCTGGCAGGTTTTGACGGTTTGCGGTCGTCAAGCCGAGCACTGTTCCGGTCGTCGCTCGGCTTCCGTTTCATTTCGCCTGTTCACAGCATTGAGCTGTCGCGTCGCGCCCTTGCGCGCGACCAACCGGCCAGATACAACGACCCCTAAACGTCAAAACCTGCCAGCGGGAGCGGTTTTTCGTGCGCACAGCGCCAAAGCGACAGCAAGGTGGGCGCGCGAGCCGTCAACCCGCGCACCCACCTTGCCTATTAGTTGAACGTCTGCTGGGTCTTCTCCAAGCCTACCTGCACAAGCGACAGTGCAGCCTGGGCGCCTCGATCCACCGCGTAAGCGAAATCGTCGGCCGCCTCCTTCTTGGGCCGCGACAACACCCAATCCACCACGGGCATGCGTCCCGGCGGACGACCGATGCCGATGCGCACCCGAAACCAATCGCGCGTTCCCAGCTTGTCGCAGATAGAACGCAACCCGTTGTGCCCGGCATGCCCGCCGCCGAATTTCACGCGCACCGTGCCCGGATCGATGTCCAGTTCATCATGCACCACAACCACGTGGTCCGCGTCTACGCCGTAAGCGTTCATCAGCTGCTTGACCGGTCCGCCCGAAGTGTTCATGTAGCTCTGCGGCTTAGCCAGAATCAAATCATGATCGCGGTACACGCCCTTCGCCGTCAGGGCGCCGCATTCAGTCTTCCAATAGCGCGCGCCCACCTCCTCGGCAAGGGTGTCGACGGTGTCGAACCCGGCGTTATGCCGCGTATGCGCATATTCCTCGCCCGGATTCCCCAGGCCAACGATTAAGAACATGAAAATCAGCTTTCCACTTGCAGGTTGTTCAGCTTGCGCGTCGAACGTGCAAGCCGGCAAGAAGGACCGCGGTGCCCGAGATTCGCGGGACAGAGAAGGCAAG
>NZ_DBFOSR010000052.1:0-4726 GCF_048427265.1 Paraeggerthella sp. | reverse complement strand
TCAACGATTTCGACGAAACCGCACCTGCGCCGTGGGAGTGGGATGTCAAGCGCCTGGCTGCAAGCATCGAGATATGCGGGCGCAACCGCGGCTTCAAGCCCAGTTGGCGTCGCGCTGCGGTGCGCTCTGCGACGGCGGCCTACCGCGAGGCCATGGCCTCGTTCGCGCGCAAAGGGGCCCTTGACGTGCACAGCGCACGCCTCGATGTGGAAGAGGTGCTGTCGCATGCCTTGCAGGGCGCTTCCGCAAAGGAGGAGCGCCGCGTGCGCAAGCAGCTCGAACGCGCCTTCTCGAAGACGAGCGCCCGTGCGTTCGGCCGGTTCGTGCAGGTGGGCGAAGCAGGAGCGACCATCGCGTTCGATCCCCCCAACGTGGTTCCGCTCGATCGGTTCTCGTCCGTTGCCGAGGCCGATCGCGTGGCCGCCTCGCTCATCGAGCTTCTGGAGGGGTACCGTGAAAGCCTTGCGCCCGAGCGATGCTGCCTGTTCGATCAGTACGAATACCTTGACGCCGCCCAAAAGGTGGTGGGCGTGGGAAGCGTGGGCACGCGAGCGTGGATTATCGCGCTTGTGGGTCGAGACGTGCGCGATCCGCTTGTGCTGCAGGTGAAAGAAGCGCAGGCTTCGGTGCTCGAGCGTTATTGCGGACCCAGCGGATGGGCGTCCCACGGCCAGCGCGTGGTGCAGGGGCAGCGGCTCATGCAGGCTGCGGGGGACGTGCTGCTCGGATGGACGAGCGCGCCGGACGAGACGGGCCGCCAGCGCGATTACTACGTACGGCAGCTTTGGGATTGGAAGACGTCGACCGATCTTGAAACGGCGCCCGCCGCCGAGATCGAGGCCACGGGCCGTTTGTGCGGCTGGACGCTCGCACGCGCTCATGCGCGCACGGGCGATCGGTGCGCCATCGCAGGCTACCTGGGAACATCGGGTTCGTTCGACCGGGCCGTAGCTGATTTCGCGCGCGCCTACGCCGACCAGAACGAAGCTGATTACCGCGTGTTCGTCGATGCGCTGGCCCACGGCGGCCTTGACGCCGGTCCGGAACCGCTGTCGTAGCAGGGCGCAAGGAGAGGAGGCCTTATGGACGTCGAATCGGTGCTCGAGCAGATGACGCTCGAAGAGAAGTGCGCATGCCTGACCGGCGAGGGCTACTGGGTCCTCGGCGGCTGCCCTCGGCTGGGCGTTGCCCCTATCGAGGTGTCCGACGGCCCGCACGGCTTGCGTCACCAGTCGGGCGCGGCCGACAACCTGGGGCTTTCCCAAAGCGATCCCGCCGTGTGCTTTCCCGCGGCCAGCGCCTCGGCGTGCTCGTTCGACGTCGACCTGCTGCGGCGCATGGGGGAGGCCATAGGCGACGAGGCGCGCGAACAGGGCGTGGCCGTGGTGCTGGGCCCCGGCGTGAACATGAAGCGCAGCCCGTTGTGCGGTCGCAACTTCGAGTATTTCAGCGAGGACCCCTTTCTGGCCGGCACGCTGGGCGCGGCTTACATCCAAGGCGTGCAGAGCCGCGGCGTGGGCACGTCGCTCAAGCACTTCGCGTGCAACAACCAGGAAACGCACCGGCTCATCTCCGATTCGGTGGTGGACGAGCGGGCGTTGCACGAGCTGTACCTGGAGCCGTTCCGGCTGGCTGTGGAACAGGGCAAGCCCTGGACCATTATGACCGCGTACAACCTGATCAACGGCACGTATTGCTCCGAGAACCCTTGGCTTATGGAAGAGGTTGGCCGCAAGGCGTGGGGCTTCGACGGCGCTTACGTGTGCGACTGGGGCGCCGAAAGCTCGAACGCCGACAGCCTGCCGGCGGGATTGGACCTGGTCATGCCCGGGGTTCGCCCCGATTATCGCCTTGACGTGGCCGACGCCGTGCGCGCGGGCCGCATATCCCGCGAGCGCTTGGACGACGCCGTGCGCCGCGTGCTTCAGCTGCACGACAAGCACGAGCGTGCGCGCGACATCGTCCGGATCCGCGACCTTGACGCGCGCCTCGAGGTTGCGCGCGAGGTTGCCGAGCAGTCGGCGGTGCTCTTGAAGAACGAGGGTGCCCTACCGCTTGAGCCGGGCGCGCGCATCGCGGTGATCGGCGCGTTCGCAAAGCACCCGCGCTACCAGGGGGCGGGGTCGTCCAAGATCAACCCCGTTTCGCTCGACTGCGCGTTCGACGAGCTGGTCGCCGCCCAAGCCGCATGCTCGTACGCTGAAGGCTACGATCGCGAAACGGGCGCGGCAACCGAGGCTCAGCTTGAGGAGGCCGCCGCGGTCGCGCGGCGCTGCGATGCGGCCGTGGTGTTCGTCGGGCTGCCGGACGCATCGGAGTCGGAAGGAGCCGACCGCTCCCACATGGGTCTGCCCGAAGGCCATGACAGCCTGGTCGAGCGCGTGTGCGCGGCCAACCCGAACACCGTGGTGGTTCTGCAGGGTGGGTCGCCCGTAGAGCTTCCTTGGCGCGACCGTCCGAACGCCATCCTGCTGAGCTACTTGGCGGGCTGCTGCGGCGGGAAGGCGACCGCCGACGTGCTGCTCGGTCGCGCGAACCCTTCGGGCAAGCTTGCGGAAACCTGGCCCGTGTGCCTGGTCGACACGCCGTGCGCGGACTTCTTCCCGGCTACCGGAAGGCAGGCGCATTATCGGGAGAGCGTGTTCTCCGGCTACCGGTACTACGATGCCGCCGGCGTGGAGGTGGCCTACCCGTTCGGGCACGGGCTGTCCTACACCCGCTTCTCGTACGAGAGCCTGCATATCGAGGCGGCCGACGATGGGTTCGCCGTGTCTTGCACGGTTCGAAACGTAGGGGATCGGTTCGGCAGGGAGGCCGTGCAACTGTACGTGGCGCCGCTCGACAACGCGGGAATCCGCCCTGTTCAGCAACTCAAGGCGTTCGCGAAGGTGGCGCTTGAGCCGGGCGAGGAGCGCCGTGTCGAACTGGCGCTTCCTCGACGGGCGTTCGCGCATTACGATCCTGAAACGTCCTCTTGGGAGGTGTTCGAGGGGGCTTACGATGTGCGGGTGTCCGCTTCCAGCCAAGACGTGCGGCTGCGCGTCGCCCTCGACGTGGCGGGCGTTCCCCGCGCGGGGCAAGCGGTGCCGCAGGCGTATCGCGCGGTGCATGCCTCGGGATTTGCCGACGAGGCGTTCAGGGCGCTGTACGCCAAGCCGTATCCCAAGGTCATCGTTGCCATGCGCCCCTACACGCCCAATGCGACGGTAGGGGATCTCAAGGCGTCGCTCGTGGGATGCGCCGTGCATTGGATTCTGCGCCACGAGCTGAAGCTGCTCGCGCGCAGCGACCCTGCGGCGCGCGCGGCAGCCGAGCGCATGGTCATGGACACGCCGCTTCGCACGCTTGCCATGTCGGGCGTCGACATGGGACTGGTGGACGGGGCGGTTGATATACTGAACTATCGGTTCTTAAGAGGGTTCAAGCGTCTTCGTCGCGTGCTTGCCGGCGCCTCGGCTTCCGAGGACCCTGCAACGCAAGCGTGAAGCGGCTGCACAGTAGAAAGAAGGCTGCGTGCCCGACCGTCGAAGACGGCGGCGCCGCTCGATCGAAAGGAATGGGAATGCAAGAGGGGAACAACAAGGAAGACGGGCGCATGCCCTGGCTTTTGAAGCTGTTCGGCGTGCTGTGCATACTGGGCGGCCTGACGTCGCTGGGCGATCTGATCCCGGTGGTCCTGGCGTTCGTCCAGGGCATCGGCGGCGAAGGCTACCGCATGGCGTCGGTGATCATCTTCTCCGCCCTCATGGTGGTGCTCGTGGTCACCGCCGTGCTCTTCGTGTTCTTGGGCTACCGCCTGATCCGCAACCGGCGCGAGCATGCGGCGGCCGCGGCCAACACGCTGGTCGCTTTGACAGTGCTGTCCATCATCGGCACCATGATGCTGTTCGGCCTTTCCGCCCATCACATCGGGTACCTGATCCAGCTGGTCATCCTCATTGCGGTGACCGCGTACCTCGACCCGCAACTGGTGGAGGAGCGTCGGCTGCAGCACAAGCTCAAGAAGATGGACAAGGAGCAGCGCGCCCAGGAGCGCAAGGTCGCGCGACAGCGCAAGCCCAAAAAAGGATTCATCACGCTGAACTTCTTCAACCTGTTCTGGATCTTCGTGGTGTGCTGCATCCTGGGTCTTGTCATCGAGACGATTTACCACTTCATCCTGTTTCACGAGTACCAGGACCGCGCCGGCATGCTGTTCGGGCCGTTCTCTCCCATCTACGGCTTCGGCGCGCTGCTCATGACCATCGCGCTCAACCGCTTCCATGACAAGCCTATCTGGGTGGTCTTTTTGGTGAGCGCCGTCATCGGCGGTGCGTTCGAGTTCTTCACCAGCTGGATCATGGAGTTCGCCTTCGGCATCCGCGCATGGGATTACACGGGATCGTTCCTGTCCATCGACGGGCGCACGAACTTCGTGTTCATGGTGATGTGGGGCGTTTTGGGCATGGCGTGGATCAAGCTCTTGCTGCCGCAGCTGCTCAAGCTGATCAACATGATCCCGTGGAACTGGCGCTACGGCGTGACGGCCGTGTGCGCGGCGCTCATGCTGGTGGACGGCATCATGAGCATCCAGTCCATCGACTGCTGGTACCAGCGCATGGCGGGGAAGGCCCCCGAGACGCCCATCGAGCAGTTCTACGCCAAGCACTTCGACAACGAGTACATGCAGAACCGATTCCAGACCATGGACATGAACGTGGAGGATTCCGCTCGCGCGGACGTGTAG
>NZ_DBFOSR010000051.1:0-49949 GCF_048427265.1 Paraeggerthella sp. | reverse complement strand
TGCTCCTGACGATGCGGGCAGTTGCGCTGGCAAAACTCGTTGACCATCACCTCCACCCGGGCGGCATCCTCGATAGCCGCAAGAAAAGCCGCGTCTTTGTGGCGATTGTAGTTGAGCACCACGTAGTCGTAACGATCGAGCATGCGGTTCACCGCACTCGCATCCTCGATCGCGCGCGTGGTGGACAGCACCAGCTTCATTCCGAAGTTCGCGCGAATGTAATCGCCCACGACATCCGCGTACACGATAGCCTCGGCTCCATGCCGCGCGCCGACCTCAAGAATCTCGTTGAAGTACGCATCGCCCAAGTGCTCGCTGCCGGCAAGCATGTTTGTGAACGTGATCCGCGGCTTCACGCCGCGCTCCTCCAACAGAGAGAACGCCTCGTCCATCTGTGCCTTCGACGCACGTTCGCGCACGTAAGCGCGACCGCCGTTCATGATGCAGTTGGGAAAGCATCCGTACACGCTGTCGATGGCAACGCCGTCCTGGAACCAATCGGGGCGCTGCTCAAGCAACCTGATGAAGAACAGGTTAAGCCCCAGCCCCACCGTGAAATCAGGCAGCGTGTACTTGATCATGTCGAATCCTCAATCTCTTCCAGAAAACGTGTCGAATCACCCACCCCACAGCGACAACCCGGCTCCCACGAGCAGACACCAGAACCAGGTAGGCGCAGCAAGTCAGCGAGGGGGTTCCATCAGCCATCGGACCAGCAAAACAGGTTGGCCCAGTAAGTCAGCGAGGGCCGTTGGGACGCCCAAGGTTGCGCCGTTTCGCGGCCGAGCGTGCTTTTGCACGTGAGGGTAAGCGAAAAAGGGGCAAGATTGGGTATCCCAACGTCCCGCAGCGTCGAGCAGTTCCGACGGCCGCCAGACCGCCGGAACCTCTTAGAACATGCACATCTCCAAATCCTCGCCGATCATGAAGTGCACCTTATCGTACATCGACGCGGGTCGGTTCGGCGTCCACGAAGGACGCTTCATCGCGTAGCACACGGCCTCTTTGCCCATGAACTGCCTGATGGGAACAAGGCCGCTCACCTTGATGGCCTGCTCGGGGCAGATACGCTCGCACAGGCGGCACTGCATGCAGGCGCTCGGACGATGGATGATGCCGAACGCGTCGCCTTCGTCCATCTTCACGATGGCCCCGGTCGGGCAGAACACGGCGCACATGCGGCATGCGCTGCACGCCTCCTCGTCGATCGAAACGGCCCCGATCACGCGCGTCTCCACCTGGTCGGCCACCGGTTCGCCGATGTGCTTCAGGTAGTTGTACAGGCGCAAGCGCCTTGTGGGAACGAAATGAGACAGCGTGCC
The DNA here is from genome assembly GCF_048427265.1 of Paraeggerthella sp. Classification (NCBI taxonomy): domain Bacteria; kingdom Bacillati; phylum Actinomycetota; class Coriobacteriia; order Eggerthellales; family Eggerthellaceae; genus Paraeggerthella; species Paraeggerthella sp. Next base: position 48,627 of record NZ_DBFOSR010000051.1, on the reverse strand, counting down.
GTCCTTGTTCACCTTTCGGTAGGCAACGGGCACCGGTTTCGCATCCTCCCCCAAAACCGCAGCAACCTCCTGCTGCACGGCTGCGCCCGCCGCTCGTGCCGACCCGTCCTTCGCCGTGCGCAGGAAATCGCGCCGCGACACGCCTCCCGTATCGCGAGACACGCCCCCCTGGACGCAGCACACGCGCTCCGGCACCTGATCAACCAGGTCAACAGGCATGTTCGACCCAAACGCCTCCAGCATGTTGCACGCGCTATCAACCACCTGGCGAACCAGCGCGCCGCCGGGCGCATGCGCGCACGACGCGCAATCACCGCACACGAGCGTGGCGTCGAGCGCCTTGTAAGCAGCTATCCCCACCAGCGCCGACTCATCCACGCGGCCCAAGCACGGCAACGCCACCACGCACGCCGCGTCGTACGCCGGCTCTTCGTGACCGCGCGCGCCGAACGGCTTGCGCGTCTTCTGCGCAGCCGCCGCAACTTGAGCCTCGAAAGCGGCCAGCGCGGTTTCGCACGCGATGACCGGATGCCCCTTCGTAGCCACGATCGACCCTTTGATCAAGGAGGTCAATTCGTCATCGGTGGGGTTGCGAATCTCGATGGCGCAGGTCGGGCACGCAGTAGCGCACGTCCCGCAGCCTATGCACCGATCGGGTTCCACCTTCAGTTGGTTGTCGCGATACGCTATCGCGCCCGACGTGCAAGCCTCCACGCACCGCAGGCACGACGCGTTTCTGTTGCGCACCGAAATGCACCGCTCTTCGTGCACGGCCAGCGCATCGCTTTCGATAGCGCCCAGCATCGCCAGCAAACCGTCGATCAAGGACATGGCGCTACCTCCCTTCCGCCTCGGACGAGGCCGCCTTGTCAGCAGGCCCATCCGCCTGAACAGGCTCGGCTTCCCCAGCGATCATCGACGCCTTCGCCGCCTTCTTCGAAAATAGGGGAAACGTGATGGCATGCTCGGGGCAAACGTCGGCGCACGCCCGACACTTGCTGCAATCGTTGAGCGTCGTCTCCCCCGCCGCAACGTCGTGCAGGTTAATGCCCTCGGGGCATGCTTTCTTGCACAGGTTGCACGCCTTCCCCTGCGACTCGCGCAGACACGTTTCCGCGTTCACCTGGGGCCGAAACGTTCGATTCAACCCGCTGAACAGGGAAAGCAGCGCTCCTAGGGGGCAGAAGCGCTGGCACCATTTCGGCAGCAGCAGTATCTCGATGAGGATGATGGCGGGAAACGCGAGCACCGTCCACGTGACGTCGCCAAACGCGAACAGGCGCATGACCAGCAGCACCGTCGCAAACGTCAGGCCGATGGGGCAGATCAGGCAGAACACGGGGAACCCGAAGATCAGCGTCGACCCCAGCGCGGCCGCCAGAATGCCGTGACGGCTATCGATCTTGATGCCCTTGCTCTTGCCGCACGGAGACGCGCAGGTTGCGCATCCGCCCAAAGCCTTGCGCTCGGACGCCGTCAAGGGGGCGGGCTCGGCAGAGGCCCTCGCCTCTCCGGCATCCGACGCCTCTGCGTCCAGGTGGGCCGCACCTTCGGCCGCGCGCCTGCCGGAAGCCTTCTTGCCCTTCTTTCGGCGCAAGCCGGACATGAAGTGGACCGGGCACACCCACGAGCAGAACACCTTTCCCAGAACAACGCAGACCACAAGCACGGCCGCCACGCTCACAACGGCCATCGGGATGGCCGTCCGCTCCGCGATCATAGCCAAAAGCGCGCCCAGCGGGCACAAAAGCGTAATGGACTCGAACCCGATGCCGCACAGGTTGCCGATGCTGCCCGCCGTGAAATACCCCACGGCAACAACGGCGACCATGGCCAACATGATCAGGAAGCGAAGCCGGTACGTGTTGAACTTCTTCATAGCCCTACGCCTCCACTTCATCGACCGGCTTGATGACGATGGCGCGATCGGTCGCGCCCACGCCGATGGAGCCCGCGCTCAACGAAATGCACGCCAGCTCGCACGCGCCGCATCCGCTGCAGGCGTCCATATCCACCACGGGAACGCCGTCGTAGCCCAGCTCGATCGCCTCGTACTGGCACACGTCCACGCATTCGTGGCACCCCATTCCGCGCTGTGCCAAGCACCAATCGCGCACGAGCACCGCTTTGCCGATGATGGCCTTCGACGGGTCGGGGCTCGAAAGCGCATGGGTGGGGCACACGGCCACGCACTTCGGACCGCCCGGCTCGTTTTCGCAGAAGTCGCACCAACCCGCTTTGAAATCCATGCGCGGCGTACGGGCGTTCAAGATGCCGTCTTCCAGATGAGCAGGGGCTATGGCATGCTTCGGGCATATCTCGCGGCACCGCTCGCAATGCAAGCAGCCTCGAACAAGCTGCTCCTCGTCCTGGCCCCCCGGAGGGCGCAGCAGCGTCTTGCTGGGAAGGTACTTCACTCCGCCCAAGCCGATGACAGCGCATGCCCCCACCGCTCCCAAAGCGAACGTGCGGCGCGACACTGCAGGACCGGCGCCGGATTCAACCTCTTCGTCATGAGCGGCCATTACGCAACCTCGCCCTCGACAGCAGCGACCGCTTCCTCCCTCTCGGCCAGAACAGCGTCAAGGAACTCCAGGTCGTTCTGCAAGAAGCCCAGCGTCAGCTTGCCCAACCCGCGATAGAAGTCGGTCTTGGGGAATTTCTCCATGTCCTTCGCCATCATGGGGTACCACGCCAGCAGGTGATCTTCCAGGAAGTTGCGCTGCGACAAAAGCAGCTTGAAGCACGCGTCCTCGTCGTCGGCCTCGCATGCCGCAACGGCGCGCTCTATAAGAATCTGCTCGAATTCCAGCTCCAGCGCAATGTGGTCCTCGCCCTCTTTCCAGCTTTCCTGCTTGTCCAGGCCGGCGGCATGGTACAGCACCAGCACCTCGTCGCGCGCATCCTGCATCATGAGGCGCTTCGGGCTGGTGTACACCGACTCGAACGGATACGCAGCGGAGAACCCGTCGTTGCCCGACCCGATGAACGCATGCACGTAGTCGACGGCCAGCTCGGTGAGAACCGGGCCGTCGGCGCGGCTCAAGTATCCGCATATCAGACGGTACCCCTCGTCTACCAGGTCGTTTCCGGTATTTGCCGGAAAGCGCATCGCCAGCAGCGTATCGTAGAGCTCCTGGTCGACCTCAACGCGAAACAAACGCGAGAGAAACTGGTACGTTGCCATGCGGCCGCGCAGAACGTCGACGAAACTGATTTCCTGATCCTGAGACATGATGCTCCCCCGTTCTAGTTTGCGAAGATATCGGATGCGAACACGCGCGCGCCCAAGTCGGTAACCACCCAGGCATCGCGCCAGACCAAAGCGCCAGCGGTTTCGAGCTTGCCCAAAAAGTACGTGCAGAAACGGCGCGGCTCCTCGCACAGCGGGTTCACGTCGACGACCGCGTTCAGCTCCTTGGTGCTACCACCGCCCTCGACCGAACACATCTCAAGAATGGTGCGGTACAGCGGCAGATACTGCGGCTCCTCGTTCAACATGTCCACGACCACGCGCTCTCCCACATGGTCGGCAACCGCCTGCAGCCCCGCCTCCGTCGCAACGAAGCGAGCCAAGGGAGCAGGCGTCACCACCAGGTAGTCCGCCTCCGGATCCTGCTCAACCGGCGGCTCATCGGTCGACGCCTCGTCCTCAAGCCGCTCCAGCGCGCCGTCGCGCTCCAGCAGCCGCACCACCTGCGCGGCGTCGTACACGCTCGCGCGCTGCGGATGCTCGACGTCGAGCACTTCCACCACCTCGTCGAGCGTCTTCGGCTCGACGCACAGCTCCACCGCGCGCAGCAGGCGGAACTGCTGCCCCGGAATGCCCGCCAGCAGCTTCTCGATGCGCTCCTGGGGCGTCAAGGGAACCACCTCGGGCATCACGCTTTTGTCGGCATCGGGGATGGGGGGCATGTAGTCGGTTTCCTGGCCCTCGCCCTCCTCCACCAGCTCGAGATCGGCTAGGGGATCGAAATCGTCGTCGATGACGAACACGTCCATATCGCTCATATCATGTTCCTTTCAATTGAATGGTGCGAAGAAGTCGTCCTGCTAAGATGCCAGGCCGGAAACGAACTCGGAGGGAACCAGCGTCGCGTAGCGCACGTCGTCCTTCACGAACACGCGCCCGGTTTGCATGTTCAACGACGCAGTGTTCTCCAAGAGGTCGCGCTTGAACCATGTGCATACAGTCTGGTCCTGAGCCGTAGCGGCAACGTCCTCGAACAGCGCGCGCTCGCGCTCCAGGGCAGCACGGCGATGGTCGATGGTGAATTTGTCGTCCACCGCGTCAAGCGCCGGAAGGAACCCGCCCACCAAGCCGGTCACGAACGTCGCGCGCGAGAAGCGCCCATGGCAGCGTCGGTACGGCGCAACCACCACGCCGGCCCCGTCGCCCGATCGCACCGGGCCGCCGAACGCGCTCGCGGCAAGTCCGTCAATGTCAGCATGGTTGGGGTCGTCGCCCAACAGCGCCTGCTGCGCAGGCGTAAGCAACATGCCAGCGCTCTCGAACAGCGTGACGGCCTGGTCGCGCGTCAAACCGGATCGACAAGCATCCTGCAGGGCGGCAAGCTCGTCCAACGGAGCGTCCAGCTTCCCGAACACCTCGGAAGCGCGCTCGGCATCGGGCACGCGACGCAAATCCGCAATAGCCTGCGGCACCGTCGTCTCATGGTTGCGCGCATACGCCATAAGCTCCAAAAACGCATCGGAACGAAGCAGCCAGTCGCCGAATCCCAGCCATGACCGCAACGCCGGCAGGTCGTTCGGATTGGCGTGCAAGCGCAGGAAGGCGGCAAGCTTCATGTGAGAAAACGCGCCCGGCGTGCGAGGGTCCCCTTTGATCTTCGCAGGTCCTGCGTCCACGCAGACGGCCACGCCGCGCCGCTCGAGCGCCGATGCAATCTGGGACGCCCACGTTTTGTTGGGAACGGCCACCAGCACGTCGCTCGGGTCCATGCCCTCTTCCAAACGCTGCGCAACGGCATCGGTCACGAACGCGAATTCGTCCACCGGACTGTCCAGCACCGCGCACGTGCGCACCGGCTGGGCGGCTTCGCCCACGCGCACGCATACGGCATCGCGGCGTTCGGCGAACGTTCGGAACCCCTCCCCATGCGGATACGCTTCGTCGGCGTTGCATACGGGCGCGGTCGTTCCGGCAACCACCATCCCATCGGTGGCAAGGTGCTCGATCAGCCGCTGGGACGCTTTGCTCAGCGTGCCGTAGTCGTCCACGAGCACCATCAGGCTTTCGCGCTCGACGCCCGCCTCCACCATGCCGCGGTACGCCAAGGCCGACGCCTCGAACGGCAACATGGCGCGACGCACTTCCATGTTCTCAGACAGCATGGCGAACAAATGCTGCTCTTCGTAGTTGATCAGCCAATCGTCCTGCTCGTTGGCGTACTCGCTCAAGCCTTTGTAGAAGAACTTGAGCATTTCGCGCAGGCGACGAGGCTTGAGGCCGCTCACCTTCATGTCCTCCATGAGCACGTCAAGTTCGTTGGCGTCCAAAATGCGCGGATCGCGATTCGTTGCCGCGCGCACCCCGTCTAACGCCGCCACGCGAAGCGCAACGCGTTCCATCGTGGAAACGGCGGCGGCGTCCAAAGCCGGGTACGCGGGCAAGCGATCAAGGTAGCGGCGCTCGGCCACGGTATCTGCGCACACGACGAGCACGCGCGCGCCGGCGGCAGCCCGCTGGTTCGCTTTCGCCAAAAGCGCATCGGTAAGATCGACGGATGAAGGACGCTCGATGCGCGCGCAGGCGCCGTCGTCCAAATCCAAAAGAAATCGCATCACGTCTTCGACTGATGCAACAGTATCAGCACTCATTGTCAGGCCTCCATCTTCTTGCAGTTCCAAAGATGAAGCCCTCTGCCTTGAAGCCCCCCAGCTTCGTATCAAGTGCTCAGCTACCGTCCCAGTATGCCCAACCGCTTCGGTCGGGTCTACGATCATTCCGAAATGGAATGGATAAGATCAAGGGCTTCCTGCTTGCCCTCCGCGCCGAGCTTCCGGTACGCGCCGCCCAGAACCTCGGCCACGTCGTCGCGCCCGATGCCCAGCTCCTCCTGGATGCCGTCGAACCCGCGTTCCTCCAGGTAAAGAACGAGCGCCCCCGCTTCCCGATCGGTCAAGCCGAACTTCTCGGCCGCTCGACGGCACTTGCAACGCAGCTCGGTGTTGCGTCGAACGTCCCAAACCACGCCCATATTGGAAACGACTCCCGAAGGCACGGCCTGCAAAAGCGCTCGGGTTTGCGCAAGCACGCGTTCTAGCTTCACGGCCTGGGCGTACAGAACCCTTCCCGCCTCGGTCAACCGTACGCCGCTGCGTTCGCGCACGAACAAATCAACCCCATACTCGCGCTCGAGCACGGCGATGTGCTTGCTCAACGTCGACTGGGTAAGGTGCAACTCGCCCGCAGCAGCCGTGAAACTGCCCAGCCGCGCAACGCATACGTATTCGTGAAGGTAAGTCGTTTCCATCGCGCGCTAAACCGCCCCGTCCTCAAGCGAGCCGTGCGCCAAATCGATCAGCTCTTGGCGGTTGTTCACGCCGGTCTTCTGATAGATGTGCCTGATGTGCGTGCTGACCGTTCCCGCCGATATGAACAGCGTCTCCTGAATGCGCGATATGGTTCGCCCTTCCAGCAAAAGCGGCAAGACGTCGGTTTCGCGCGGCGAAAGCCTGAAGCGATCGGCGATAACGTCGCAAGGATCAACCTGGCTTTCCCGGCTTTCCTCGGCGTCCTCCGAAACAGGCGCGACCATGCTGACCTCGCCAATGCCTATTTTGATCAGGTCGGTTTCCGTGAACAGGAACAGATGCGCAATGAACAGGATCGACACGGCCACCAACGTCACCACGGTAAGATCGAACAGGGGGATGCCGGTAGCCTCCAGGGAATGAGCGAGCAAGGATCCCATGGTTTCGCCGCCGTACAGGGCAACGAATCCCAGCCCGATCGCTCGTGCGGCCCCAATCTTGAAACTGGTTGCCACGTCGATGCATACCACGCACAGCACCATGACGTAGCAATGGTATCCGCCGAATATGAGCGCGCTCGAATACGTGTTGTTGTCCGCCAGAAACGGCGTGGACAAGCAGCCCAGGCACAGCATGAGCATGGAAAGCCGGTACGAGAAGAAGATGCTGTCGCGGTGCAGAAACACCGCGATCAGGCACACCGCCAGTGCGCCGATGAACCCGGCAAGAAACAGGTACGCTCCGAAAATATCCTGCACTTCATAGGTTTTGCACCCCGAGACCACGTCGAAAAAACCCGCCAGCGCACCGATAAGGGCCGCCCCCGCAAGCGACTTCACGAACAGCGCAATCGTATTCCGAGACAAAGGCTCTTCGGTTTCCTTAACAAGCTGGACGTCGCTTTGCGAACACGATCGAAGCAGCCACGCCGATCCAATGGGAACCGCCGCCACGGCCACGATGGCGGGAAGCGGCGGAGTGGTAATAAGAATGAAGCCCGCAATGAACGCCATGCACAGCGACATGGCAAGTTCTACCAGGGCAAGACGTCCGCCCAAGCTGGACAGATGCTCAATCCAGCACAGGAACAAAACGGCGGACCCCGTGCCGGTCATGATGGCGCTGATGCCCAGAACAAGCATACCCGTCGGCGTGTTCGGATCGGAGAACGGCGTGAGCGCGCTGCCCAAGCACATCATCACGGCCGACCCCGCCACAACGGACCGGTTCTGGCATATCCGCTCGCGCCGCACGATCACGACCACGAACAGCATGGTGACCACCATGGTCACCAGCGATACAAGCAAACTCGCATACAAGGAACCACGCACGTCCGACGAAAACCCGTACGGCACAATGCTGTAGAACATCATGATCATCCAAAGCCACAGCAAGGCCAGGCCCGCTACGCGTTTCAGGGAAAGATGCTTTCCCAACGTGGAATCCCATGCAGTACGAAGCTGTTCCATGCTCCCCCCACCCCTCGAGCCAATGAGAAACGCCTCTTGCGCCAGCCCCTCTGCCGGCGCGTTCGATTATACGAAAAAGCGGCGGGCGCGTTCGTGGGCGCATTTATCCTAGTTTCGAGATATTTTAGAGACCAAGCAGTAAAACACCAGGTCAAATGCACCTGTTCTTTTTCATGATTGCAAAATCATAAGAATTTATGATGCGCTGATCCCGCCCTCGCAAGCTTTAAGCGATGCTCGCAACCCCCTCGCATCCGTAAGGTCATGACCGCGGAAACGAGGGACTCTGCACCGTCGGGCCACGGTCCACGGCAGCCCCCTTCCCTCTCATCCGCAGACGAGGAGAAGACGAGAAGCAAGGAGAAGGAGGAGGAGTATGGATACACTGACCATGTCTCGACGCACGTTCGTCAAGACCGCAGCCATCACGGGCGCAACCGTCGCCGCGTTCGGCGCGTCGACGCGTACGGCGTTGGCAGACCAGACGTACAGCGAAGTTTCCGGCAACGACACCGTCGCCGTGAAGACGTGCTGCCGCGGCTGCGGCAAAATGGAATGCGGCGTTAAGGTCATCGTCCAGAACGGCCGCGCCATCCGCATCGAGGGCGACGAGGGCGCGTATCAATCGATGGGCAACTGCTGCACGAAATCGCAGTCGTCCATCCAGGCCGCGTACCACCCCGACCGTCTGCACTACCCCATGAAGCGCACCAACCCCAAGGGCGAAGAGCCCGGCTGGCAGCGCATCACATGGGACGAGGCGATGGAAACCATCATCAGCAACTTCATGGAGATCAAGGGCAAGTACGGCGGAGAGTCGATCGCCTGCCAGGTAGGCACCTCGCGCATCTGGTGCATGCACTCGGAGTCCATTCTGAAGAACATGCTGGAAACGCCGAACAACATCGAGGCGTGGCAGATCTGCAAGGGCCCGCGCCACTTCGCCACCACCATGGTGTCGCAGTTCGCCATGTCCTGGATGGAAACCATCACCCGACCGAAGGTATACGTACAGTGGGGCGGCGCTTCGGAGCTGTCCAACTACGACGACTCCTGCCGCACCACGGTCGACGTCGCGTCGCGCGCCGATATCCACATCAGCTGCGACCCCCGCATGGCCAACATGGGCAAGGAAGCCGACTATTGGCAGCACCTGCGTCCCGGCACCGACGGCGCACTGGCGCTGGCCTGGACCAACGTCATTATCGAGAAGAAGCTCTACGACGATCTGTACGTCAAGAAGTGGACGAACGCGCCGTTCCTCGTATGCGAGGACATCGAGCCGTCCGGCTTCCCCACCGTCCGCACCGACGGTTCGTACTGGGACGTGAAGACGCACCTGCTCAAGGAAAGCGACGTCAAAGAGGGCGGCAGCCCCTATAAGTTCCTCGTGTACGACAACAACTGGGAGAAGCTTGCCGCCGAGGGCGTCAAGCACGAGTACGGCCCCTTCACCTGGTTCAACGCCGACCAGGAAGGCGTCATCGACGAGACGGGCGGCTTCTGGGAAGGCGAGAACTACGACTCCGAGAAGGCGCGCCAGGGCCGCGAGGCCGCGCAGGACAACCTGCTGCCCGGCCAGACCCAGGGCTGGCTGCCCGACCCCATGCCGTTCGACCCCGCCATCGACCCCGCTCTTGAGGGCGAGTTCGAAATCGAGCTCAAAGACGGCAAGAAGCACAAGGTCAAGCCGGTTTGGGAGCACTACAAGGCTCGCGCCGCCGAGTTCAAGCCCGAGGTTGCCGCGGAAATCACCGGCATCCCCGCTTCCGAGATCGAAGCCGCCGCTACGGCGTACGGCACGCGCCTCGACCCGTCCACCGGCTACGGCAACGGCGGCATCCAGTACATGCTGGCCGTCGAGCACGGTTGCAACGCCATCCAGAACTGCCGCGCCTTCGACAACCTGGTGGGTATCACCGGCAACATGGACACCCCGGGCGGCAACCGCGGCCCGACAATCGTCCCCATCGACGGCGACCTGCAGGGCTTCAGCGCCTGGGCTCCGGGCGCATCCACCCCGCCGGCGGAAGTCAACCAGAAGCAGATCGGCATCGAGAAGTTCCCGCTGATCAGCTGGTGGCAGTACTGGTGCGACAGCCACTCGCTGTGGACCGCCGTGCTCACGGGCGATCCGTACCCGGTGCGCGCGCTGTGGAACGAGTCCGGCAACTTCATGAGCCAATCCAACAGCACCACCGCTTGGGAAGCTCTGCTGTCCTTGGACTTCTTCGTGGACCTCAACCTGTGGCATACGCCGCAAAACGACACCGCCGACATCATCTTGCCGGTTGCGCACTGGATCGAGCTCAACTCGCCCCGCGCAAGCCAGGGTTCCGCCGGCGCCATGGGCGCTACCGTCAAGTGCGTGCAGCCGCCCGCGGAAGCCAAGTACGACCCCGAGATCGTCATGGATCTGGCGCGCCGCATGAAGTGGAAGTGGACCGACGAGCCGGGCAACGAGTGGCCCGACATCCAGTGGCAGCTCGACGACTCCATCAAGCTCCTGACCGACGACGAGCTGACCTACACCACGTGGCATGTTGAAAACGGCGTTCCCACCTACGAGCGCCACGGCGTTCCGATGGCGGAAGTCAAGCCCAAGTACAAGACGTGGGACGAGTACGTGGCGGCCTTCCAGGAGCACGGCTGGTGGCAGGCCAAGGACATCGAGCCGCGCAACTGGGGCACGTACCGCCGCTACCAGACCGGCGCGATGCGCGCACGCGACCGCGTGTGGGCCCGCCTGGACTACACGGCCGGCAAGGGCATCGGCGACTGGAAGCCCGGCTGGTTCACCCCCACGATGAAGCAGGAGATCTGGTCCACCGTCATGGAATCCCACCATCCCGATCGCAAGGACTGGTGGCTGCCCAGCTGGGTCGAGCCGCCCCATGGCCCGAAGGACGGCGACCGCATCAAGGAGTACCCGCTGACCGCTACCACCGGTCGCCGCATTCCGGTGTACTTCCACTCCGAGCATCGCCAGCTTCCCTGGTGCCGCGAGCTGTGGCCGGTCCCCCGCGTGGAGATCAATCCCAAGACGGCTGCGGAATACGGCATCGAGCAGGGCGACTGGGTGTGGATCGAAACCGAGTGGGGCAAGATACGCGAAGTGGCCGACCTGTACTACGGTGTGGACGAGGACGTTATCAACCTCGAGCACACCTGGTGGTACCCCGAGGTGCAAGACGCTGGCCACGGATTCCAGTTCTCGCAGGTCAACCAGCTGATCGACCACGACGCCCAGGACCCGCACTCCGGTACGTCCAACCTGCGCGCCTACCAGGTGAAGATCTACAAGGCAACGCCTGAGAACTCGCCGTTCAACAACCCGGTGCCGTGCGACAGCAACGGCACGCCCATCATCCATACCTCCGACGACCCCCGTCTGAAGGAATGGCTGCCCGTCTACGAAGGGAGGGAGTAAGACATGACGAAGGCTATCATCACCGACCTCAACCGTTGCGTGGGCTGCCTGGCCTGCTCGGTTGCATGCAAGGCCGTGAACAACGTGCCCATCGGCAACTACTGGAACAAAGTCGTCCGCGTGGGGCCGAACCCCATCCCGGGCGGATCGGGCCAGTTCCCCGATGTGTACATGTACTTCCTGCCCATCGGCTGCCAGCACTGCCAGAACCCCGAGTGCGTGAAGGTGTGCCCGACCGAAGCCTCGCATGTGGCCGAGGACGGCTCCATCCAGATCGATAAGGAAAAGTGCATCGGCTGCCAGTTCTGCGTCATGGCCTGCCCGTACGGCGTTCGCTACCTCAACGAAGAGGAAAAGGTCGTCGAGAAGTGCACGCTGTGCGAGCAGAAGCTTCTGCAGGGCGAGCTGCCCCAGTGCGTCAGCCAGTGCGGCGGCAACGCTCGCTGGGTGGGCGACACGGAAGAGGGCCTGGATTCCTACATGGGATCGTTCGACTCGGCCGACAAGCAGCGCAAGATGACCGAATTCCTGGAGCCGTTCGAGGAGTCCGATATCTACCACCTGCCCAACGTGGGCAACGACCCGGCGTTCTCGTTCATCTTGCGCGACCATCATTGGGAAGGAGGTGATGAGTAATGGAAACTCAGTGGCCTTTGGTTATCTTCACGCTGTTCGTTTGCCTGACGTGCGGCCTTCTGGCCAGCATGTCCATCCTGGCCATCAAGGGCCAGGGTCGCAACCTGCAGATGCCGGCGCTCGTCACGTCGTTCGCATCCCTGGTGATCGGCGGCATCGGCGCCTTCCTACACCTGGAGCATTGGGAGCGCATCTTCAACGGCTTCGGCCACATCACGTCCGGCATCACCCAGGAGCTTATCGGGTGCGTGGCGCTGGGCATCGTGATCGTGATCTGGTTCGCGATGCTGCGCGGTGACAAGGCTCTGCCCAAGTGGCTGGCCATCGTCACGCTGGTCGTGGCCGTCGGCATGGTGTTCGCAACCGCCCACTCCTACCTGATGCCGGCTCGTCCCGCATGGGGCATGGCGCTCATCGCCTTCTACCTGGGCAACGCCTGCCTGCTCGGCCCGGTGGCCCTGTGGTTCATCTCCGTTCTGAAAAAGGACGAAGCCGTCGAGAAAACGGCCATCCAGCTGACGTTCTTCGGCGCCATCGCCCAGCTGGTGGGCGACCTGATCTACGTGGCCGCCTGCGCCACGGCGACCATCGCCTCCTACGGCCACTACGCCGACCCGACGCAGATGACCACCGCGCCGGTGCATGTGGACAGCCTGCTGGCGGTCATGACCACCGGCGACGGAGCGATGATGTTCTGGCTGGCCCTCGTATGCGCCGTGCTTGCCCTTGCGTGCGCCCTCGTTGCCAAGAAGAAGGTCGGCGCGTCCAAGACGCTCATGATCGTGGCAGCCATCGTAGCCGTGGCAACGTCGCTCCTGTTCAGGGTTTTGATCTACCAGTTGGGATACTCGGTGTTCCTGCTGTACTAGCGCTTCATCCCGGCGCCTTCGGGCGCCGGACGCCCGATCTTCCCGGCATCAAGCTGCAAGCACCGGGAAGATCGGCGGAAGCGGGGCCCCTCCCTCCCCCAACGCCCCGTTTCCGCCGATCTATCGTCGCGTTGACAAGGCTCTCCTCCCTCCCTTCCGAATCAACGCGACAGATCAACAGCCGGCCCCTGGTTTTGCGTTTCCCCCTTTCTCCCTCCGCGTTGGAAAGCCAAGGGCCGGCATCTTCAACGAACGAGCCTCGAAAGGAAGCGAACGACGCCGACCGCTTCCCGCTTATTCGGATCTCTCCCTTGAGAATGCCCGTTTTTTGTCGCTGCTGGCCTTGACCATTACGCAAAGGCTCTACAATGGAGCAACCAGCAGAATCAAAGGGAGACCACATGCCGCGCACTCGCCTCCACAACAACGCGTCGACCGGACATGTATACGTCATAGACCACGAATACCGTATCGTGCACCTCGACCAAGCAGCCCGAAGGGTGTTTCCCAACGGGCGCATCGGCGCGCGATGCTACGAAAGCTTCCGAAGCCAATCGGAACCGTGCAAGGACTGCCCCTGGCAGCCAGGCGCGAACGAGCGCGTTACGCAAGCCGCCGTGTTCAGCGATCGACTGCAGCAGTGGTACGAAACCACCTGCCTGGAACTGGATTGGTTCAAGCACGGCCCCTGCGTCTTGTTCTCCAGCCGCCCGATTAGCACCGGAGGAGAAAACCTGTTCACGGCACTCAAAGAGCCCCTTTCCTACGACGAGCTGTTCGAGATCAACCTCACCGAGCAAACGTACAAAACGCTTTGCAACGAACCCGGCAAATTCAAAACGCTGCCGCCTGAAGGCTCGTTCGGCGGCACTCCGAAAAAAACGTTCGAAGGATTCGTGCACCCCGACGACATGCAGCGGTTTTTGGAATTCTGGAACCTCGAAACAATGCCCGAGCGCCTGGACAAGGCCGGCGGAACGCTGCAAGGGGAGTTCCGCAAAAGCTTGCAATCAGGCGACTGGGCCTGGACCTCGCAAAGCGTCGTTCCCGTAAAGCGAGGCCCCGACAGCGAAATCGTGGTCATGTGCTTCGTCTGCGACATCGACGCAAACGTGAAGCTGCGGGAAGACAGCCTGGAGAATGCCCATCTCGTCACCTTGAGGGAGCGAGATCAGCTAACCGGCCTGTACAACGCGGGCACGCTGTACAGAAAGGCCGAAGAGCTGCTGGAAAGCACGCCTGGCATCGTGTATGAAGCCGTCTACGTGGACATCGAGCACTTCAAGCTGTACAACGAATGGCATGGACACGAAGCCGGCAACGACATGCTGCGCGCCATAGCCGACCACGTATCGGATATCGCGGGCGCCAAGGGCGGAATCGCCGGGCATCTTGGCGGGGACGACTTCGTCCTGATCCTTCCACGCGGCCTGGTCACGCAGGAAAGCGTTGAGAAGCGGCTGAGAATGCCCCCGTTCGACTCCGAAGACGCCATCGGCTTCCAACCTGCCCTGGGCATCTGCGAGATCGATTATCCACGAACGCCCGTCATCACCGCCTGCGACCACGCCATGACGGCGATGAACAACGCCAAAGGATCGTACACCAAACGCGTATCGCGCTATCGGCCGTTCATGACCGAAGCGCTGGAGAGCGAAACGAAAATCCTGCTGGAAGTCAAGCGGGCTCTGGAAAACTGCGAGTTCGTTCCCTATTGGCAGCCGCAATGCAGCACCCGCACGGGGCGCATCGTTGGGCTGGAGGCGCTCGCGCGGTGGAAGCACCCCGAACGAGGGATCGTCGCGCCCGGCGAATTCGTCCCGGTGCTCGAACGAAACGGGTTCGTGACGTCGCTCGACCTGTACGTATGGGAAGCCGTGTGCCGCCAGCTGCGCGACTGGATCAACCGCGGCATAGACCCGCTGCCCGTCAGCGTGAACGTATCGCGCGTAGACATCCACACCATCGACGTGCCGGAAGCCATCGAAGACCTGACCAGGCGCTACGGGATTGACAGATCGCTTCTGGGAATCGAGATAACCGAAGGCGCGTACGCTGAAGACGAAAAGATAACCGACATGGTCAATCGGTTGAGGAACTTAGGATACGTCATCTTCATGGACGACTTCGGCAGCGGGTACTCGTCGCTCAACATGCTCAAGGACATCAACGTCGACGTGCTGAAAATCGACATGGGGTTCCTCTCCCAAGAAAGAAACGCTCGTCGGGGCGAAAGCATCTTGGAAGCCATCGTATCCATGGCCCGGCTTGTTGACCTTCGCGTTGTCGCCGAAGGAGCCGAAACGGAGCAGCAGGTCGATTTTCTGCAGGACATCGGCTGCGAATACGCCCAGGGCTACCATTTCCACAAGCCCATGTGCACAACGGATCTCGAAGCGCTTTTGAGCGACGAAGACGCCATCGATCGCCACGGCATTCTCGATGCCGCAATGCCCGCCATAGATATGCAGGCCCTCATGCGAGACAACGGCATCAGCCGCACCATGCTGAACAACCTCATTGGAGGCATGGCCGTGTACGCCGTGTACGACGACCACTACGAGCTGCTGCAAGTGAACAACGCCTACTATCATGTAACCGGATGCAACCCGGCCGCCCTCAAGGAGCGCCAGACTGTCATCTGGAAGCAGATTCACCCTGATGACCTGGGCATGGTGATGAGCGTCTTCGACGAGGCGGAACGCCACCCCGTCACCGGGGCGCAAGGCGTAGCCCGCCGCTACCGCATCAACGGCGATCTCATGTGGATGAAGGCACGCGTGTTTTTCCTGAGCCATCAAGAGGAGCGCCGCCTGTTCTACGCTTCGGTGGAAGACGTGACCAAGCAGCGCATGCACGCCATGGCCTCGCTCGGATCCGTAACGCAGCTTGGCCACGCATTCGAGCTGCTGGGCGCTCCGGCGATGAACCATTGGTACATCAACCTTTCGCGCAAGGCGTTCCTGAACGAGCAGGACCGAGCGCTCCTGAACGAAAAACTTGGCGTGCGCTTCGAAGACTGGAGCATGTACGACGTGGATGACGTTTTGAAAAGCGCCATCCGAACGAACCACGACAAAGAAGCAGTGCGCACGTTCCTGGACCAAAGCCGCATGCTCGACGATTTCTCGCAAGGCATAAGCTCGCGCAAGCTGGAATACCGTCAAGCGAAGCTCGAGTTCTCGCCGTTTTACGAAGACGGGGAAAGCGCCGACGAAGACCTGATCGACGACACCGCGTTTTGGGCCGAGCTCAATTACCACCTGATCCGCTTCGACGAAACCGGCGACGTGTACGTCTACCTGTACGCAATCGACGTGGACCAGCGCAAACGCCGCGAACTGAAACTTGAAAGCCAGGTTGATCACGACGCTCTTACCGGCCTGCCCAACCGCCAAACGGGCATGACGCGCATCCATAACCTGATTGAAAAAACGGTTGAGAAAAAAGCCGTGGGAGCCTTCGCCATCATCGATCTGGACAACTTCAAGTCGATCAACAACCGTTACGGATACCTATGCGGAGACACCGCGCTCTCGCACATGAGCCGCCACCTCCGCACGGCCCTTTGCAAGGAATCCCTTATCTGTCGCTGGGATGGAGACGAGTTCGTGGCGTACTGCGAGGGCATTTCAAAGGAAGAGGCTTCCGAGCGCATGCGGGCGTTGTGCGAAAGAACCTGGGAAACGGAAGCCGAACCCGGCCAGGTCATTGGCCTTTCGGTGTGCGCAGGCGTCTCCCTTGTTCCCGATCACGCAACCAGCTTCGAGCAGGCCTACGAAAAAGCCGATGTGGCGCTACGGCGGGCAAAGGAAGCGGGGAAGGGCCGCTTCTTCGTGCACGATCCCAACCAGCAGCAAGCGCACGGCCACGACCACCTTCCCTAGATGCCCATTCCCACGGTCATGTGCATCATGTAGAACGCAAAGCGCATGACGAAAATGCCAACCAGGGCAGACCCCGCCGCGGCAAGCGCGCCGGGCATGCTCAAGCGCGAACAGCCCCACAGGGCGAACGCGTCCAAGCCTACAGCCAGCGCGCCCGCAGCGGCGAACACGCCGACCATCGCCCCGAACCCCGGAACCAGGTCGGCCGCCGTGGTAAACGAGTTGCCGATAAGGGGAAGCTCGGCCCCCTGCAAAACAAAGCCTCCCACATTGAGCGCAAGAGCGGCTGCGGCTGCGGCAACCAAAACTCGGCCCCAACGACCGCGCACGCCCCCATATCCCGCCGCGCACAGGCCCGCAATCGCAAGAACAGGGCCTCCGACCAGGGAATTCAATATCAAGTTAAGCGGAACGTAAACCGTGTGCCACGACGCGATGGTTTCGGCCGCGTACGCAAAAGCAACCGCAATCACAAATCCAACGCCAGCGATCATCGCCGCCATCAGCCACAGACGCTGCAACAAGGGACGCGGATGCTCGGCAAAGCAATACAGCCAGTACAAACCGGCAAGCGCCAAGAACAGCACCGCGCAGAACACCTCAGTGGAAAGCGGACTGCGCCCGACGCCTAAAAACACGTAGAGCGCGTTCGCAGGATTTCCCAGATGCGTGGCCGAAGCCACCAAGCCCACCATGGATACGACCAACGGAGCAGCAAGAAACACGTTGAGGCGCTGGCGCATGGCCGCATCGGTTCCGCGCGCCAGCACGGGTACGGCCATGCAGAGGTACGCGACAACGCCCGATGGCGCAAGCGTCGTGAACAGCACCAGCGTGATCTCGCTGAAAGCGGTGTCGAATCCCATGATCACAAGCGTCCTCTAGCGGTAGAACCGCGGATAGACAACCTCGAGCCCCAGCTCGTCTTGAATCCCCTCAAGCGACGCCTTCGTCAGGCGGGCAAGGCCCTCGTAAAACGGCTGCTCGGCTGCTTCGGCCAGCTGACCGAGAAAATGAGAAGACCAGGTAAGCAGGTGCAAGCGCATAAAATCGTCGAGCGCTTCCGGCTTCTCGCGGGCAATCCAGGCCATAAGCGCAAGCATCAGGCCGATATGATCCTCGGGCGTTTTATCGTCCACCAGGCGCTCGATACCCTGCTCGCGCATCCAGGCGCGCAGCTCAAGCGTGCTCTTGCCGAACACCACGCACTCGCGATCCGTGTACACCGAGCCCCACGGGGGAGCCGGCTTCACGGCGGGGCCGATGAACAGGCGACGATACTCCCAGACCAAAGCCTCATCGTCGATGCCATTCGCAAGCCCTTGCGCAATCAAGCCCAGGTCGCGACGCGCCTCTTCCTCATCCGCAAAGGGCCATTCGGCAGCGGCAGCGGCGGCATCGAGCGCAGCCATCGCGGCGAACGCCTCCTTCGCATCGCCCGTTTTCGGGTCCTGCAAGAAAAACGGCGCGAGCGTTTCGCCCGTAAAGGCAACGGCTTCGAGCACCAGATCCTTGTGTTCCTCCATGAGCAGTCCTCTCTCCCTCATGCTTGTCTTCTATCGGCTTGCTTGCTACAGCACTTCAAGCGGATTCACGATGCGCCCGTCCTTCGACTCCGATGGCCGTGCGTCCGAGCACGGCCGCACGAACAGGTTCGGAGCCGTTGCCGAAGCCTTGGGAAGCGGGGCGATGTCCGCGCGACGCCCAAGTTTCTCCATGGCTTCGAACGGGCCGAAATCCAAAGCGCGCGCCGGGCAAGCCTCAACGCACACCGGCTTCTTCCCCTCGTCAATGCGATCCCGGCAACCGTGGCATTTCACGGAATGCCCCTTTTCGCGATCGACCTTCGGGGCGTTGTACGGACACGACAGGTGACAGTACCCACAGCCAATGCAGCGACGCACGTCCACCAGCACCAGGCCCGATTCGGCCTCTTTATGCATGGCTTCGGTCGGGCACACCCGCACGCATGCCGGGTTCTCGCAATGGCAGCACGACACCGACACGCTGTACGCGAAGCACGTCGTGGCGAAACCGTCGCCCCGGCGAACCGTTTCGCCTCCGGTGTATTCGTACACTTTGCGATACGCCGTGCCCACGTCAAGATCGTATGCGTCCTTGCAGGCAAACTCGCAGGTTTTGCACCCGGTGCAGCGCGACGCGTCAAAAAAGAATGCCCGCTGAGACATGCAACGATCCCCCTTTCGTCAACATCCGAGCACGCACGCCCCTTACCGAAAAGGCGGGGCACGCCTATTTTAGCGTACCCCGCCTTTGTCCTACGGAACGTCGAGCGGATTCACGAACCCTCGGCAAGAGAGCCGCACGCCCGTCGACCGTCCGCATTCAGGCGATAGAGCCTACGCAACCTCAAGCGGGTTGACCACCTCGGCGCCGCCCACCGGCTGCGCGTCGGCAGAAGCCTTGACGAAGAAGTTCGGAGTGGTTTCCGATACGTCGGGCAAAGGCGCGATGTTGGCGCGCTCGCCCAGCTTCGCCATCTCCTCAGCCGTGCCGAAGTCAAGGGCGCGAGCCGGGCAGGCCTCCACGCACACCGGCTTCATGCCGGCGGCAACGCGATCGGCGCAACCGTGGCACTTGACCGACTTCTTGGCCTCTTCGTCGACCTTCGGAGCGCTGTAAGGGCACGTCAGAGCGCAGGTGCCGCAGCCGATGCACTTCTCGCGGTCAACCTCGACGAAGCCCGTTTCGGAATTCTTCGAGATAGCCGCCTGCGGGCACTTGGCCATGCAGACCGGGCTGTCGCAGTGGTTGCACGACATGGACACCGGGTAGCTGACGCACGTCGTGGTGATCGCGCCGTCGGCGTCGCGCGTGGTCTCGCCCAGCGTGGCCTCGAAGACCTTGCGGAACGTCAGGCCCACGCCCAGATCGTTGAAATCCTTGCACGACATCTCGCAGGTTTTGCAACCGGTGCAGCGCGTGCCGTCAAAGTAGAATGCCATTTGAGACATGATATATCATCCTTCCTGAAGCTCGCCGCTTACGCCTTCGCAACCTGGCAGATGTTCGTGTGCTGGGGGTTGCCCTTCGACAGAGGAGAGGGACGTTGGGTGGTCAGCGTGTTGATGCTGCCGCCCTTGTCCACGCCGCCCTTGCGGTCGCCGTCGTACCAAGCGCCCTGGGACACGGCCACCACGCCCGGAAGCGTACGCGGCGTGACCTTCGCCAGCAGCTCGATGGAGCCGAACTCGTTCTTGACCTGCACGGTATCGCCCTGCTTGATGTTGCGGGAAGCCGCGTCGGCCGGGTTGATCCATGCCTCCTGCGGGTTGACTTCCTTCAGCTCGGGCATGAAGCCCCACGAGGAGTGGATGCGGCCGCGATAGTGGAAGCCGTTGAGCACCAGCGGATACTCGTCGGTGGTCGTCTCCACGCCGTACCATTCGGGAACGTACACGGGAATCGGGGGCAGCGTCGCCATGCCGGACAGCGTATCGCCCTCGGTTAGTTCCCAACCCTCGGTGAACTGCAGCAGCTTCTCGGAGAAGATCTCGATCTTGCCCGACGGCGTCTCGAGCGCGTTGGCCACGGGATCGTCACGGAACTTCTTCATGGAGATGACCGGAGCGTAGTCGCGCGTGTACACGCCCATCTCCACGGCCTCGTCCCACGTGGGAAGCTTCTCGTCCTTCTCGCGCGAGGTCTCGTAGATGCTCTTGATCCAGTCGTCCTCGGTTTTGCCCTCGGTGAACTGGTCCTTGACGCCCAGCTTGTCGGCCATGAGCTCGGCCATTTCGTAGGCGGTCTTGCGCTCGAACTTCGGCGTGGTGCAGGCCGTGCCCGTGATCATGTAGCCCGTGTCGGAGCCGGTGGCGATCTGCGACGTCTGCTCGAAGCGGAACAGGTCGGGCAGGATGATGTCGGCGTACATGAGCGAATCGCACAGCACCGTGTCAACGCCCAGGATGAACTCGCACTTGGACTCGTCAGCCAAGACCTCGTGTGCCTTGTTGATGTCCGAATGCTGGTTCGTCAAGCAGTTGCCGGCGTAGTTGATCATGTACTTGATGCCGGTGGACAGCTGATCGACGCCCTTGACGCCTGCGTTCTTCGAGGTCATTTCCGGACCGTGATCGATAGCGTCGGTGAACAGGAAGCACGGGATGGAAGCCTTTACCGGGTTGTCGCCCTTGGGCAGCGAGCCGAGCGAAGGAGCGTTGCGCGCTTCACGCGTGCCGTTGCTGGTGCCCGGCAGGCCCACCTGGCCGACGAGGCACGGCAGGGTCATGATGGACCAGGCCGTCCATTCGCCGTTGCTGCGGCGCTGCGGCCCCCAGCCCTGGTTCACGTAGAGCGGCTTGGTGGTGCCGATTTCCTGAGCCAAGCTGCGAATGCGATCGGCGGGGATGCCGGTGATCTTCGCGGCCCACTCGGGGGTCTTCTCCACCATGTCGTAGCCCTCGCCCATGATGTAGGCGCGGTAGGACATGTTCTTGCCCTGGTACGCTTCGGGCATGGTCTCCTCGTCGTAGCCCACGCAGTACGTGTGCAGGAAGTCGAGGTCCACCATGTCGTTGGCGATCAGCTCATGGGCGATGCCGGCAACGAGCGCGGCGTCGGTGCCCGGGTTGATGGGCAGCCACTGGTCGGAGTGGCCCATGATGGAGTCGTTCATGCGGGGGTCGATCATGTAGATCTTCGCGCCGGTCTTCTCGCGCAGGCTCACCCAGTCGTAGTGCGTGGTCAGGCCGCCCTGACGCGTTTCCGTGGGGCTGGAGCCGAAGATCAGGATAAGGGCGGAGTCGCGCGCAGCGCTGAAGGAGCTGCCACCGTTGCCCTTGGCACCGTACATGTACGGCGTGATGCAGGAGATCTGCGCCGTGGAATAGCTGTTGTAGTAATTCAGGTAGCCGCCCACCAAGTTCAGCACGCGGTTGAACGGACGCGACGTGGTTGCGGACACGCCGGTAGCGTACGGGACGTACACGGCCTCGTTGCCGTACTTCTCGATAACTTCCTTGAGCTTCGTCATGGAAGTCTCGATGGCCTCTTCCCAGCTGATCTGCTCCCACTTGCCCTCGCCGCGCTTACCGACGCGCTTCATGGGGTAGTTGAGGCGGTCCGGGCTGTTCATCCAGCGACGATAGCTGCGGCCGCGCAGGCATGCGCGAGGCTGCGGATCGTCGAAACCGGCATCGGAGCTGGTGTAGGTATCAACCCACACAACCTCGTCGTCCTGCACGTGGAACTTCAAGCTGCAGCGACCCGGGCAGTTGATGGCGCAGTGGCCCCAGGTGATGGTCTCCTCGGCGCCCACGGTGTTCGCGCCCGTCACCTTTGCGTCGGCGGCCTCTTCCTTCGGCGCCTCCGCCTTAGGCGAGCAGCCGAACAGCGCGCCGCTGCCAAGCGCGGCAGCGCCCAGACCGGCGAGCGTCGAGCCCTTCACGAACGTGCGGCGCGACAGCGTGGAGTCATTAGAACCTAGCATGTTCCCTCCCTCTCCTCTATCTTCCTCGTCTTGCCAACCGGCTCGCCTCGTCCTGCGAACCGTAGCCTTCCGAGCGGGAAAGAGACGGAAGCCCGTGCACCAGGCAACGATGCGCTCAGCCCCTCCCCCTTGCTCAAAAGCTGTCGTCATTCTAGGAGAGGGCGCTTGCCGGCGTGTCACATAAAATATGCGAATTTGAAGTATACCCAGGTCAGAGACTGTCACATACGGTCGTCACCAAGCAACTGGCCCTGCAAGCACCAGCACGGCGCAACACGGCGCGCCAACGACGGCGCCGACGCAGGAGGCTTCTTCCGCGTGCCGCAGGGCACATCTCGCGTGCCCGATCCAACAGCGCGCCTGCGTGGAAACGCGATCCGCGATCAAGCCAGAGACAGCGCCAACCCGCAAACCAAACCGCCGTCAGCGAGAAATCGCCATGCCGCGCACGAAAAACCGGCTTTGCTGGCAGGTTTTGACGGTTTGAGGTCGTCTGACCCGACTGCGCGAGCGTCATCGAAAACGCAATGCGGAAGCGCGGCCTTCTGACCAGGCAAAACAAAAACCGAGCCGAACAACAACGAAGCCAAGGCCCGGCACAACGACCTCAAACCGTCAAAACCTACCACGAAACCCGATTTCGCGAGTGCGCGGGCCCTCGTCAGGTGGCGCCAACGCCGCGAGCAGCGCTCAATCGAACGCATCGAGGGTCGTGCGCGCTGCGTCCGCATCGCAGAGCGGCATCCACGCGGCAACCGCCGCCCGCGGCGCAGCCCGCATACCCGCACGCGGTCGCAAACCCCCTCGCCATGCGCGCGAGCGCCCCCTGCGCCAGCAAGCCGAGCCCGAGAATCGCTTGCCGCACCATCGAAGTCGGGTATACTGCACAGGCACAAACGCTCTTCAACCTTGCAGGGAGCAACCGTGTCCATTAAGAGCATCGCCCATATCCTCAAGCCGAACGTCACGTCGCTCGGCTATGGCTTGTTCATCGCCATCAACGCCGCCGGCGTTTGGGGCGGCGTGTTCCCCTTCCTGCCCATGGAGTTCCAAACGCCGCAGATCGTGTTCTGGTTCTTCCTGGCGCAATCGCTCGTGTTCTCGTTCAGCTACTTCGCCAGCGCGTTGGGCGTGTACTTCTTCCCCGGCCCTACGCGCACCTTCATCGTGCGCCTGGCCACCATGCCCTACCTGCTGGGATGGTGCTGCCTGATAGCCGCCATCTATCTTGACGGATACAAGCTTCCGCTCGTGGTTGCCGGCGGCGCGCTGCTGGGCCTGGGCTCCGCCGGGTTCTACATGCTGTGGCAGCGCGTGTTCGCAAGCCAAGACTCGGATTCGGGCAACCGCGACCTCATCTTGGGCACGGCATGGGGAGCCTTGCTGTATTTTTCGCTGTACCTTATTCCCCAGGCGGTGACGGCATTTCTCATCCCCCTGGTGTTCCTGCCGCTGTTCGGGCTGACCATCGCGCTGAAAAGCCGCCAGATCGACCGCGAGCAATCCATGTTCCAGGACATCCCCCGCGAGCATCCGCGCGTATACAAGCGCGTAATCGAAGACTATTGGCGCAGCGCCCTGTGCGTGGGCGCGCTGGGATTCTGCACGGGCATCATGCGGGCGCTGGCCATCGGGGAACCTTCGGTGGGATCGCTGGTGAACGTGCTGTCCATGGGCGGATCGCTTACCGCCGCGGTGGTGCTTCTGGTGTTGTGGCAGTTCAAGAACCTGCGCGTGAACGTCGTGGGGGCGTACCGCATATTCTTCCCCTTCGTTATCACGTCGTTTCTGCTGCTGCCGTTTTTCCCGGTCGAATATCAGCGTTGGCTGGCCGCCGTTCTGTATGCGGTGTACAGCGTGGCCATCATGCTCATGATGATCCAATGCGCGCAAGCGTCGCGCGACCGCGGCATCAACCCGGTGTTCATCTACGGCTTTTTCGCGGGCATCGTGTACGTGCTGCATGACGTGGGCTTTGCCGGAGGAACCTTCGCAGAGCAGATCATGGTTACGGGAATTACGCCGATCGCCGTGATTGCGCTGGTGGCCGTATACTTGCTGGGCCTCATGTACTTCGTGGGGCAGGGCGGTTTCAAGCGCATTCTGCGCCATGCGGGAGAAGGTGCACAGCACGAGGCGGCGGCAAGCATCGAGCTGGTCGCCCTGCGTCCGCGCGACGAGAAAATGCGACCCGTCGACGCGTCGCCCGCCTCCAACGAACCGGCAGACAGCTCCGCCGCAACGCCCGATCCGCCGAAAAAGCGCCGAGCGGCACGTGCGGAATCCCCTAAAACAAGCGCCGACGCCGCGCCCGTTTACCAGGACCGCATTTCCAAACAAGCAGCCCTTTTGCAGCAGCACTACCGCCTGAGCGCGCGGGAAGCCGAGGTCATGGAGCTGATCGCGCGAGGCAACACGGTCGCGCGCATCGCCGAAGAGCTGATCGTGTCGGAAAACACCATCCGCACCCACTCGAAGCGCATCTACGCCAAGCTGGCCATCCACAAAAAGCAAGAGCTCTTGGATCTGATTGAGTCTTTCGACCCGAACGACCTGCGAGAATAGCCGCGCATCTTGCGGCCAAAGCCGACGAGCGACGGCGAAGAATACGAGGGGGCGCCGCGAAGAGAAAGGGGAGAAAGTCGCGGCGCCCCAAGGAGGAAGATCGACGGCGCCGCAGGAGGGGGAAGCGCGGGCCGCCTTCGCATCCGCCGAGAAACCCGGCGGATGCACGAATATGCTTACAAGTACATAACCGGAAGCGCTGCCAGGATAACCAGCAGGCGCAGCAGGAAGCCGCCCACCAGCACGCCGGCCTCGCCCACCACGCTCACCGCAAGCGAGGTCGTGGACGTTTCCACGCGCTTCGCGATGAACACCGGGTAGCCCTCGATCAAAAGCGGCGCCACCAGGCCCAACAGCACGATGCCGCCCCAGAACGCCGGCGCGTACGGGCCAGCCACCAGCGACTGCACCGACGCGGCGCCTTCGTAGCTGCCAGCGCTCACGATGACCAGCATCGTCGCAAGAACCACGATCTCGACAACGGACAGAATCACATGCGACTTCTTAACGAGCCACATCTGCTCGAAGCGCTCGCGATCCACGATAAGCCCCACCAGCGACGTTGCCGCCAAACCAGCCGACAGCGCCGACACCACGAACAGGATGGGCAAAATGGCGTTGTTCCACAGCGGGAACGCCTTCACCACGCCCAGCAGGAAGCCCGTGTAAGCCGCCACGGCAAACGCGAGCACGACGCCGATCCACATGAGCCACTTCGGCACGCGGCGCTTCAGAAGCTCAAGCACCGCAGCCGCCAGAACAACGGGCATGTAGATGCAGATGAAGTACACGCCCAGTGTCATAACCGACCCGGGATTGGAAACAAGCAGGAAAAAGCGCAGCGGGTTGTGCAGCCCGGCTTCAGCGTCCAACATGAGCATAAGCAGGCCGATGCCCAGAAAGATGGGCGCGATGATGCGCCCGGCCACGCGCATCTTCACGCTTTCGGGGTACTTGGCCTCGACGAACGCGGCCGTTAGAAACGCGCCCGCCGACGCGCCGGCCAAAAACAGGTACCACGCGATCATAGGTCCCCAAACCATGGCTTCATCACCTCACGTAATAGATTTTCGAAACGGTCAGATTGTCAGCGAGCGGCTGCGCATGGTAGTGCGCGATAGCCTGGTTGATCTCGCTGTTGGGATCATCCAGGTCGCCGAAGATGCGCGCGCCCGAAATGCAGGTTCCCACGCACGCAGGCGGGTTGCCCGGATTCTGGCCGTCCCAGCAGAAGCGGCACTTCTCCACCACGCCAGTTGACTCCTGCACGATGCGCGCGCCGTAAGGGCACGCGGCCATGCAGTACTTGCAGCCGATGCACTTTTCCGCATCCACCAGCACCACGCCGGAATCAGTGATGTAGGTGGCATGCGTCGGGCAAACAGCCGCGCACGGCGCATCCTCGCAATGCATGCACTGGGTGGGCACAACCTCGTTGTACACGTTGGGGTACTCCCCCGTTTCGATCTCGTGATATTTGATGAACGACTCCGTCGGCTCCAGATGGTTCTTCATCTGGCACGCCACGCGGCACGCCGAGCATCCCACGCACTTCTTCGTGTTGATGAGCATTCCGTACCGTGTCATGTTACGCCCCCGCCTTCTTCACCGTAACGGCCACTTCCTGGCTCATCATCGAGCCCACGCCCGGTTCCGCATCAAGCGGAATGAAATCGGTCAGACTGATGCCGTACTGATACGCGCGCGTTTGAGCAGGGGAATCCCCACCGTAATGCGTGGGCAGGAACACCACGCCCGGCTTGAGGCGCTGCGTCACGCGAACTTCCACCTGGCCGGTGTGCTCGCTTGACGACACCTCGACCGTATCGCCGGTTTCAACGCCTATGTCCTGAGCGTCCTTGGCCGACATCCACAGCCGCTCCATGTGGTACTCGCGCGAAATGGCATGCAGCGCTTCGATGTTCTGCGTCATGGTGTGGGAGTGAATGCCCTGCTTGCCGCCGACGATGGCGAACTCCCCTTCCTTGAACGCCACCTTGCGCGGAATCCAGCCGATCACCGGGTTGAGCCCTGCTTCGGCGAACTTGTCCGTCTTGAACTCGAATTTGCCTGATGCCGTCTTGAACTTCGGAGGACCGTACTCGAAGGGGGCGGCGGGAAGCTCCATCACGCCCTCGCGCTTCAAATCCTCGATGTCGACGCCCACCGTCGCCAGCTGCGCAGCAGCCCAGTCTTCGGCCGTGAATTGGAAGAATTGCCCTACGCCGCATGCCTGCGCCAAGCCGTTGAATATCTCGTCGCACGTCTTCGTTTCCGGATGAATCCGGTCCAAGACCACCGTGCGCATGCCCACGAAGTGCTTCTTGCCGCCCACGAATTCGGGCAGCTCCAAACGCTCGAGATACGTCACCTCGGGCAGCACGTAATCGGACTGGAGCGCCGTTTCGGACATCTGCACGTCGATGGTCACCACAAGATCGGTCTTGCTCAGCGCCTCGGTCCACGCCTTCGGCTGCGCGTAGCCCTTCGCCGCGTTGGAGTTGTAGAAGAACAGGCCCTTCAGTCGTCCGTCAAGCGCTGCCTGCAATGCAGCCACGTTCGTTCCCGCACTTGAAAGCACCAGCGGATACTCCTTGTCGCCGATGCGCTTCGCCTCGGGCTTCGGCGGCTCGGCGAAACGAGCGTCAGCAAGGGCGCCAACCTTGGGCGAGGACGTGATCAGCGCGCCGCCCTTCGCGCCCCAGCTGCCCAGCAGGGCGTTGATCGCCGTGATGGCACGCGCCGTTTCGAGCGAGTTCTTGTACGAGCAGCCGATAACCGAGCGCCATCCAGACTCGATAGACGCAGCGGGCGCGGCGGCGGCCATAGCACGGGCCAGCTCCTTGATGCGCTCGGCCGACACGTCGGTTATTTCCTGCGCCCAGGCCGGCGTGTACTCTTTGGCCTGCGCGGCGAACTCGTCGAAGCCGTAGGTGTACTGCTCGACGAAGTCATGGTCGTACAGGTCTTCCTCGATAAGCACGTTCGCCATGGCCATGAGCAGCGCCAGATCGGTTCCGGGGTTGATGGGAACCCAGTCGCTCGCAAAAATGCCGGAGTTGTTCAGGCGCGGGTCCACCACGACCACGCGCGTTCCGTGCTCGGCGGCGTCGGCCAAGCTATGCACCGACGACGGGCGGATGCCGTCGCCGTAGCTGCGACCGATGAACATGACCATCTTCGCGTTGGCGAAATCGTTCGAGAAACCCGTAGCTCCGATGGTCAGCTGGTAGGCGCTTTCCTTCGACAGGTTGCATGACGAGGAATGCGCGTACACGTTCGGCGAGCCCAGCGCATGCATGAAGCGCTTGGAGTACTGCTTGCCCGACGGGCGCGGATCCTGGATGATGGCCAACGACTCCGGTCCGCTTTGAGCGATGACGTCCTTCACCTTCTGCCCAATCTCGGCAAACGCAGTGTCCCAGTCGATGGGCTCGAACGAGCCATCCTCCTTGCGGCGCAGCGGCTGGGTCACGCGCTCGTCGGAATACGCCAACTGAGCCAAGCCATGGGCGCGGGCGCAGATGCGGCCTTGGGCGTACGGGTGGATTTCGTTGCCGCGCAGCGTCCACAACCGCCCGTCAACCGTTGTGGCAACCAGCCCGCATTTGCTCGAGCACCCGTTACACAACGACGGAGCCTCCACCGCCCTGCCTGTTTGTCCGCCGGCTTCGGCAGCTTGAGCGCGCCAAGCGCCCACCGAAAGCGAACCCGCTGCTGCAAGGGCCGCCGTCGCCGCGGTTCCCTTCAGAAACGTTCGCCTTGAAACATCCGAAATGAACATTTCGCCTCTTCCTTTCCCTGTTGTCAAATCTCGTCTTCGCTCGTCTATCGGCGTCGAAACGCCTTGAACCCTTGAACACCGCTGCACGCAGCGGATGATCACTTGGAACGGTTCGACGCGCGCATGCGTCGAACTGCCGGAAGAGCCCTCACGCCAGCGCAGGCTGACCTGATCGCGCGACAACCTCGTTTGCCAAGCGCTGCGTCACGCCGAGCAGCGCTTGCACCTGCGCGATACCGCGCAGCACCGCGTCAAGCGCATCGGCATGAGCATGAGCATCGGAGCCGAACAGCAACGGCGCTTCTTCAGCCCGACGGGAAAGAGCCTTGTCGTAGCTCCCAAGCCAATCGAAGTGGTCGGCAACAAGATCGCGCGCAGCAACGCGGTTTTCGCACTGCACGTACAAAGCCAGCAGGTCCAGCAGCAGCGAAAGATGATCGGGAGCAGCCGCGAACCGCGCGGGAACGTCGATCTCGAGCGAGCGGTACACGGCCTGAATATGCTGGGCGGAATCCCCCAGGAACAAACCGCGCGATGCCCCATAGCCGTTGCCCGGCTCTTGGGACCACGGCTTGTACAAAGACTCCACGGGCAGCGCCGCAAGCGGCATCCCGGACGCAAGCACGTTACGCTGAAACGCGGCACGATAGGGCCAGTCGAACGGCGCCGACAGCGCTCGCTCCCACGAATCGGCCTCCTCGGCCGACCGAGCCAAGCTGCGCGCGGCGCTTCGCGCGCACTCCCCCGCACCGCTTTGCAGAACCTGTGCGTATTCCTCTTCACTTAAACATGTGAACAGAGGTGCAATAAGTGATAATGTACGTGCCAAAGCCAGTTCCGCCCGCATGATCTCGTCCTCTCTCGTCGGGACAATCGTAGGCATCTGGAAAACTCGGCAGGTAATCAGTTTTTGGTGATTTAGACATTTTGCCTGGTAGATAAGCCATTATTAGGAAATTACAATCAAGGGCGCACACTCGTCGAAGCGCGTCACTGCAAGGAGGTAAGCTTTTGAGCGATCCGCTGATCGCCACACGCGGGCGGCGCAGCATGCGCATGGTATGGAAAACGCTGAGGCTTCGCCATGTCGGGCTGGCGTTTTTCTGGGCATGCAGCATGCTCACGTTCCGCAGCTCCATTCTGCTTGCGGGCCCGGCGAACACGCCCGGGTACGAAACGTTTGTCGTGCTGGTTTCGTTCGTAGCGAACATGACCACGCTCTTCGCCATGGCCGCCTTCATGGAACGCAACCCCTCCGTTATCGACCGGCTTCCCGGGAAGCTGTTCTGCGCATGCATCATAGCGGGCATCGTCGCCCTTGCAAGCGCGGGGCGCACGGAAAACGAAGGAGCGATGATCGTGCTGCTCGCAGGCGGCGGCGCGCTGACCGGCATCGGCTACGGATACTACTGGGGAAGCTGGGCGGAATGCCTGGGACGCATGCACCCGTCACGAACCTCGTTTTACATCCCGGCGGCGTTTCTGGTGAGCGCAGCGCTGTTCCTGGCAATCTCGTTTGCCGCCGAACTTGCCGGCATGCCGCCTCTTGCGCTCATGGTCCCGCTGCCTGTTTTGTCGCTGGCGTGCCTGCACCGCTGCCGCGACGAAGCCCCTGACGGAGGCCATGCAAGCGCCACAACGTCCAAGCGGTACCTTTCCGCGCTCGGCTCGCTGGTAACGCTTATCGTGGCAAGCTTGGTATTGTCGCTGCTGTTCGGGTTCGTATGGGAAATGACCGTGCTGTCGGTCGGCTCGGTCAACGAAGCCCATCAGATCCCACTCGTCGCAGATCTTGCGGTGGCGGTCGGGCTCATCGGCTTGGTGCTCTACGCGAACAAGCGAATGGATCTGGCGCTGGCGTACCGTGTGATCGTTCCCATCATCGTAGTCCTGTTCGCCGTCATGCCGTTTTTCTGGGAGACGAACCCGGTAGTTCTTAACGTTGTGATGAGCGCAAGCTATGGCGTGTTCGACGTCATCATCTGGTACATGGTGGCTTCGACCGCCTACGATTACGCTGTGTCGGGATTCGTGGTGGGCGGCATCGTACGGGCGCTGTCCATCCTTGCGCGACTGGTGGGCATCGGCATCGGGTATCTGCTCATGCTCATTCCCGGCACTCCCTCCATGCTCATCGTCGGCGTGTCCACCGGAGGCGTATACGTGCTGGCTATGCTGGGCCTTTTCTACGTCGCGCGCAAAAAGTCCGAGGGTGCGACGACGGCGGGAAGCTCTGCAAAGCGCATCGAGTCCGCCGCCGACGCGTCGAAGCCGCAAACCGCGCCGCCGCACGCACGGCCCGAAACGCCAGGACTTCAAGCTTCTCCTGCGCCGAATTCGCCGAGTTCAGACCAGGCTATCTACGACATGATCGCCGAGGACTTCAGCTTGACCCGTCGCGAATCGGAAGTGCTTCCCTACTTGGCACGCGGACGATCGGCCAAGGTCATCGCCGAAGCGCTGTTCGTGTCGGAGAACACCATTCGCACCCATACGCGACGCATTCTGGAAAAGACCGAGCTGCACTCGAAGCAGCAGATCATCGACCTTATAGAAACGTACCGCTAACGCGCGAAACGAAGAATCCGAGACTCCGGAGCTTCGCCGCCGTGCCCCCAACCCGGCCTCGAAAAGTACGTCGCAATCGAAAAAGGACGCCGCCCGGAAAAGGCGACGTCCTTCAAGGAGGGGCTTGCAGCAGCGATCGCGCGGCGGTGCGCTACAGGTACGCCACCGGCAGCGCGGCCATCACGACCAAAAGGCGCAACAGGAAGCCGCCCACCAACACGCCCGCCTCGCCGATGACGCTCACCACCATAGAGGTCATCGAGGTTTCGACGCGCTTGGTGATGAACACCGGATAGCCTTCGATCGCGAAGGGCAGCACCAAGCCGAACAGGACGATGCCAATCCAGAACGGCACGGCATACTGCCCAGTCAGCAGCATCTGAACGGACGCCGCGCCCTCGTAGCTTCCGGCGGACACGATCACCAGCATGGTGAACAGCACCACCAGCTCGATAGCCGACAAGATGACGTGCGACTTCTTGACCAGCCACATCTGCTCGAAACGCTCGCGGTCAACGATCAGTCCCACGAAGCTGGTGGCAGCCAAACCGGCCGACAGCGCCGACACCACGAACAGGATGGGCAGCACGGCGTTGTTCCACAGCGGATACGCCTTCACCACGCCCAAGAGGAAGCCGGTATAGGCCGCCACGGCGAACGCCGCCACCACGCCGATCCAGGTGAGCCACTTCGGCACGGGCTTCTTGAGCACTTCCAGCAGCGCCGCCGCCAGGGCAACCGGCATGAACACGCAGATGAAGTACACGCCCAAAGTCATCACCGATCCGAGGTTCATGACCAAGTACACGAACCGCAACGGGTTGTGCAGCCCGGCCTCGGCATCGATCATGAGCATGATCAGGCCGATGCCCAGAAAGATAGGCGCGATGATACGTCCGGCGATGCGCATCTTCGTGCTGTCAGGATACTTCGCCTCCACGAAAGCAGCCGTTAGAAACGCGCCGGCCGACGCGCCCGCCAGGAACAGGTACCAAGCGATAAGGGGTCCCCATACCATTGTTCATCACCTCACGTAGAAGATCTTGGATTCGGTCAGGTCGCTCGCAAGAGGCTGAGCGTTGTAGCGCGCGATAGCCTGGTTGATCTCGCTGTTGGGATCGTCCAGGTCGCCGAAGATGCGAGCGTTCGTGATGCACGTGCCCACGCACGCCGGCGGGTTGCCCGGCTCGCCCTCGTACCAGCAGAAACGGCACTTCTCCACCACGCCCGAGTGCAGCTGCACGCGAACGCCGTAGGGGCACGCGGCCATGCAGTACTTGCAGCCGATGCATTTCCCCTCTTCAACCAGCACCACGCCCGAATCGGTAGTATACGTGGCGCCCGTCGGGCACACCGACTGGCACGGAGCGTCCTCGCAGTGCATGCACTGCACGGGCACATTTTCGGCGTACACGTTGGGATACGCCCCCGTTTCCAGCTCTTCGTAATGGATGAACGCCTTGTCAGGATCCAGGCCATTGATCATCTGGCACGCCACGCGGCACGCGTAGCATCCCACGCATTTCTTCGTGTTGATGAGCATTCCGTAACGAGCCATCTTACGCCTCCACCTTCTTCACCGTGACCGCCACTTCCTGGCTCATGGTCGAGCCGACGCCCGGCTCGCCGCCGTGGAACGGCACGAACTCCGTCATGCTGATGCCGTACTCGTACGCGCGCGTCTGGTACGGCGACGTTCCGCCGTAGTGCGTGGGCAGGTACAGCACGCCAGGCTTGAGGCGCTCCGTGACCTTCGCGCGCACCTGGCCGGTATGCTCGCTAGACGACACTTCCACCAAGTCGCCGTCAGCGATGCCGCGATCGGCCGCGTCCTTCGCGCTCATCCACACGCGCTCAAGGTTGTATTCGCGCGAAATGGCGTTCAGGGACTCCACGTTCTGCGTCATGGTGTGCGAGTGGATGGACTGCTTGCCGCCGATGAAGTGCAGCTGATCGCCCTGCGGCATGACCAGGCGCTCCACGTAGCCGATTACCGGGTTCAAGCCCGCGTTGCCCGCCTTCTCGCTGACGAACTGGTACTTTTCCGTCGGCGTCTTGAACTTCGGCACACCGTATTCGAACTTCTTGGACGTCACGTCCACGATGCCCTTTTCTTTAAGCTCGTCGAAGCTCACGCCCAGCGTGTCAAGCTCGGCCTTCGCCAGCTCCTCAACCGTGAAGTCGAAGTACTGACCCACGCCGCACGCCTGAGCCAGGCCGGCGAAAATCTCGTCGCAGGGCTTGGTTTCGGGATGCAGGCGATCGATCACCTGGGCGCGCAAAGCCACGAACTGCTTCTTGCCGCCAATGTAATCCGGCGCCTCCATGCGCTCCAGGTACGTGCACTCCGGCAGCACGTAATCGGCCTGCATAGCC
Source organism: Paraeggerthella sp. (assembly GCF_048427265.1). NCBI lineage: Bacteria > Bacillati > Actinomycetota > Coriobacteriia > Eggerthellales > Eggerthellaceae > Paraeggerthella > Paraeggerthella sp. Next base: position 15,093 of record NZ_DBFOSR010000051.1, on the reverse strand, counting down.
GTCTCAGACATCTGCACGTCAATGGAAACCACCAGGTCAAGCTTATCGAACGCCTCGGACCACACCTTGGGCTGCGCATAGCCCTTCGCCGCGTTGGAGTTGTAGAAGAACATGCCCTTGACGCGGCCGTCCAGCGCAGCCTCAAGCGCGGCGATGTTCGAGCCGGAGCTGCTAACCGCACCGTACTCCTTGTCGCCGATGCGCTTCGCTTCGGGCTTCGGCGGCTCGGCGAAACGCTCGTCAGCTATCTTGCCGGCCTTCGGCGAGGAGGTGATGAGCGCACCGCCCTTCGCGCCCCAGCTGCCCAGAAGCGCGTTCACCGCAGTCACCGCGCGTGCCGTGTCGAAAGAGTTCTTGTACGCGCAACCGAACGCAGCGCGCCAGCTGGCCTCCACCGCGGCAGCCGGGGCCGCCTTCGCAAGAGCCTGCGCCAGTTCGCGAATGCGATCGGCGGGCACGTCGCAGATCTTCTCGGCCCATTCGGGCGTGTACTCCTTCGCCTGCGCGGCGAATTCCTCGAAGCCCACCGTATGCTGCTCGATGAAATCATGATCGTACAGGTCTTCCTCGATGAGCACGTTGCAGATGCCCATGAGCAGCGCCAGGTCGGTGCCGGGGTTGACGGGCACCCAGTCGCTGGCGAAGATGCCCGCGTTGTTCAGGCGCGGATCTACGATGACCACGCGCGTGCCGGCCTCGGCAGCATCCGCCAAGCTCATAGCATGGGACGGACGAATGCCGTCGCCGTAGCTGCGGCCGATGAACAGGACCATCTTGCACGATCCGAAGTCAACCGAATAGTTCGACGCGCCGATCGTTTCGGTCAAGCCGGCTTCTTTGGACAGGTTGCACGCCGCCGCATGCGTGTAGACGTTCGCCGATCCCAGAGCGTTCATGAAGCGCTTCGTGTAATACTTGCCCGACGGGCGCGGATCGTGAACGAGCGCAAGCGACTCGGGGCCGTTCGCAGCCACGATTGCCTTTACTTTTTCGCCGATCTCCCTGAACGCGGTGTCCCAATCGATGGGCTCGAATTCACCGCTTTCCGTACGCCGCAGCGGCTGCGTCACGCGTTCCTCGTTGTACGCCATCTGCGCGAAGCCATGTCCGCGAGCGCACAGCTTGCCCTTGGAATACGGATGCTGCTCGATGCCGCTCAGTGTGAACAGCGTCCCGCCCAGCGTAGTTGCCATCAGGCCGCACTTGCTCGAGCATCCGTTGCACAGCGAAGGCGCCGTGCCCCGCTCGCCCCCGGCCGCATTCGCGCGCTCGGCGCTCCAAGCGCCCAGCGAAAGAGACCCGACCGCTGCAACCGATGCGGCGGCGGCCGATCCCTTTAGAAACGTTCTGCGCGAAACCGTTGAATCGAACATTTCTCCTCCTACCATCTCGTCTTCGCCGCGAGCAAGCCCGCAGCCTCCTCCCTGTTGGCCCCAGAATCGAAGCGGCTACGCAAGCCGAGCATGCACCGCTTTATCGACCGCCGTCGTCAGCGTCCGCAGAAAGGCGATCCCCTCCGCAAGGGCGCGGCGCTTGGCTTCGTCGAAAGCGGGGGCGTCGGCGGCGCGCTCTGCACGGTCGCGCAAAGCGGCATCGTACTCGCCCAGCCAATCGAAGTGATCCCGGATCAGGTTGTCCGCAGCCTGATCGTTGCCAACCTCGAGAAAAAGCGCCAGCAGCTCCAAGAGCAACGACAGGTGGTCCGGCATCGCCGAGAACTCCTGCGGAATCTCCAAACCGCACGCATCGAACAACGCTTGCGCGTGACCCGCCGTTTCGCCGCCGTACAGTCCGCGCGACGCACGCACGGTTCCGTCGGGCGCCCGCCACGGCTTGTAAAGCGATTCCACCGGCATAGCGGCCAGGGGCAGCCCCGGCACAAGCAGCTCGCTTTCAACCGCATGGCGCGCATCGGCCGAAGGCGCTTCGATAACCACGCCCGCGCACGCCGCCATGCCCTCCCATGCACGTCGCTCGCTTGCAGCGGTGAACCCGTCTTCACCCATTCTCGTGAACAGCAAAGCGGCCGCGGCGCAAGCGTGCATGAGCGCCTTGTTGGATTGCTCTTGGGAATTCACTAGCGTCCTTTCTCGTCGCGAAAAAGGCTAAATCCAGCAGCTTGCTTACATATCATCAGTTTCTGATGATTCTGCGTTTTGGCTGGTAAACTATAGTGTGACAAGCAATAGAACACGTAGGCAATCACGGTGTACAGCTACAACCGCAACGAGGCGGAACGCTATCGGGGGGCATCGATTCATGGTTGGAAACTCGCGTATCAATGCAGATCGGCGAAGCATGCGCATGATCTGGAAAACGCTGCGGCCGCATCACGTGGGACTCGCATTCTTTTGGGCGTGCAGCATGCTGACGTTTCGCAGTTCTCTTCTTCTGGAGGGGCCTGCCGACAACACGTCGTGCCAAACGCTTATCGTCATCGTCTCGTTCGTAGCGAACATGACAACGCTGTTTCTGATCGCCTCGCGCATCGAACGAAACCCTGCGTTTTACGACCGCTTGAAGCCGGGGGCGTTCACCGCGCTCATCATTATCGGGCTTGTGCTGCTGTCGGGATCGGGTCCTCTAGCTAGCATGGGATTGCTACCGGAATCGGCTCTTGCCGTCCCTATCGTCACGGGCGCCGTGCTTGCGGGCGCCGGGTACGGCTACTACTGGGGAAGCTGGGCGGAGTACCTGGGACGCATGCACCCCTCGCGCACGTCGTTTTACATCCCCGTCGTGCTGCTGCTAACGGCTTCGCTGTTCGTCGTGATCTCGATCTGCTCGGATCACGGAGGCGTCCCCGCGCTCCTGCTTATAGCTCCCCTGCCCGTTCTTTCCCAGCTTTGCCTTGCGCGATGCAAGCAAGAGGTTCCCGAAGGGCGCTACGCCAGCAACGCCAATTCGGATCGGTACCGCACCGCGCTCGGATCGCTGGTGAGCCTGATCGTATCCAGCTTGGTTCTTTCGTGCCTGTTCGGCTTCGTCTGGCAGATGACGGTCGTTTCGGTTGGGTCGGCGGACGACGCGCACCGGCTGCCCTTGATCGCCAATATCATCGCAGCTGCAGGGCTGATTGCGCTCGTGCTGCTGGCGCGAAAGCGCATCGATCTTTCCTTCGCGTTTCGCGTGATCGTGCCCGGTATCGTCGTTTTGTTCGCCATCATGCCGCTGTTCTGGGAGTCGAACCCGGTCATGCTCAACGTTATCATGAGCACCGGCTACGGCATGTTCGACGTCATTATATGGTACATGGTGGTTTCGACCGCCTACGACTTCGCAGTGTCGGGTTTCGTGATCGGCGGCATCGTGCGAGCGCTGTCCATCATCGCACGACTTGTAGGCATTGGCATCGGGTACGTGATCATGCTCATCCCGGAAAGACCGTCCATGTTGATCGTGGGCATCTCCGTGGGCGCCGTGTACGTGCTCGCCATGCTCCTGGTGCTTCAAAGCACGCGCCATCGATTCTCGTTCTTCTTCCAGGAAGCAGACGCTCGACAGGAGAAGAGTACTTCCGCAAACATCGGCGACGCGTCCGCAACGCTCACGGGCCAGATTGCCGCCGCAATGCCAGCGCCGCAGGTCAACGCTGCGGAAGCGCCCGCCCGAAGCGCAAATCGCATGGCTGCGGAAGCGCCTGAACAGCCTGATACGAAGCCCGCCGCCACCGGAGCAGGATCCATGAGCGAGGCGGAGGCGGAGTCGGCCAGCGAGCGCGTCTACGACCAGATAGCCGAGTACTACGGCCTGACGCGCCGCGAAGCGGAAGTGCTTCCGTACCTGGCGCGCGGGCGATCGGCGAAGGTCATCGCGGATGCCTTGTTCGTATCCGAAAGCACCATCCGCACGCACACGCGGCGCATTCTGGAAAAAACTGCGCTACACTCCAAACAGGAGCTGATCGACTTGATCGATCGGTACGAATGACAACAGATCCCCGCAAGAAAGAGGTCGATATGAGTCCTGCGTACACCATGGGCATTATTCGCGTGATCACGCAGGAGCAAGCCCAGGTGGACGCGCACGGGCAACTGATCGAACAGTGGATCCCCGGCGTGAAAACGCTGTCGCGCTGCATCCCCGACCAGCCCGAAGGAGTGCACGACGCGCGCACCAAACGCGCAGCTGCGCCCAAAGTGGCGGCCCTGGCCCAGGAACTCGAGCAGGCGGGCGTCGCCGGGATTATCGTGAGCTGCGCGGACGATCCCGGGGTTCTCGAAGCGCGCGCAGCCGTGCGCATCCCGGTTGTCGGCGCAGGCGAGAGCACCGCTTCCGCCGCCGCGCGCTTCAACGGACCGGTCGGCGTTCTGGGCATCACGCCCGAAGCTCCGCCAGCGTTCGACCGCATCCTGGGACCGCAGCTGCTGGCAAACGTCGTACCCGCCGGAGTGAAGAGCACCCTTGACCTGCAAACTCCCGAAGGGCGAGCAAGCGCTCTGAAATCCGTCGAAAGCCTCTCCGCGCAAGGAGCTCAGGCGATCGCGTTGGCATGCACCGGGTTCGCTACCATAGGATTGGCACCGGAACTCGAACGCGCAGCAGGGATTCCCGTGCTCGATGCCGTGCAGTGCGAAGCTTGCGCCCTGCTGTTGGAGCTTTTAAGAACGCGAGCCACCGCATTCGGGGAACCGCTGCGTCGGCCCGAATAGCAGGATCGCCCTCTCCCGTTCGGAGAATCGACTCAGTAGCCTTCGGTCACGTCGCCCGATTGGTCCAAGCTGATAGGATCGCCCACGAACGTCGACGGGACCTCGAACAGCGTCTTGAAAAAATCCTTCGTGCGCGCAGGTATTTCACGCAGATCGTATTGGGTCTGCTTCGCGTACGTGCGATAGTCGCTCGGAACTCCAATAGCCTCAAGCCCCAGGCCATGTGCCGCATAGAGCGCTCGATACAGATGGTAGGTCTGCGTGGCCACCACGATGCGCTGCGCGCCGAACACGTGCTTGGCGCGGTACATGCTCTCGTACGTGGAGAACCCAGCGTGATCGCAGAACACGTCTTCGCTAGGAACCCCCTGGGAAACGGCATAGTCTTTCATGGCCTTGACTTCGTTGTACGCGATCGTGCTATTGTCCCCGCTCATGATCAGCTTCGGAGCAACGCCGGATCGGTACAAAGCGATACCGTCGTCAAGCCGGTCCTGCAAAATGCTCGACGGCGTTCCGTCCGCGAACACGGATGCGCCCAGCACCACTATGGCGTCGGCATCGTAGCCAATCGCCTCCTGCGAGTCTACGATGCTCCCTTTCGCCGTGACCACGGTCACGACGTTCGTTATCGCGAACACCGCCCCAACCGCAAGCACGCATCCGAGCACTGCACCCAGCATCGCCTTTACCCATCCATGTTTCTTCGCCTTTGCCATAGGCGTCGATGATAGCAAACGAGGGGTGCCCGTGCGCTGCAACATCGGCGTTGCCATCGAAACTCAAGGGGGAATCCACGCAAACTGCGAGCCAAAGCAGCCGGAAAGCGCCGATGCGAAACGCCTACGGCACTATGCAGCGATGGCCGGGCGAGGAACTGCATCCGTTGCACGATACGCAACGCGGCACGGCATTCGGGTCGGCGCTCCAGCGTCGCACAAGGTACGGCTCACAAATAAGCGGGCGACACAAGCCGAAGCCCGCGATGCCGCCTTCCATTGCAAGGCGACCCATCGCAGCAAAGCTGCGGTTGCCGCCCGTCAAGATCACAGGTATGTCGAGCTCACGTGCAAGACACTGCGCGTAGGAAGCGAAGAACGGCTCGCCCGCATAGTCTTTCACCCGGCAGGAGCGCCAATTTCCGCTTACGTCGATAGCCGACACGCCATGCGCCTCAAGCAGCTTCGCCACTTCTGCGCTTTCGCTTTCGGTCAAGCCGCCCTCCACGCCGTCGGAGCTGTTCAGCTTCACGATCAGCGGAAACGCCTTGCCCACTCGATCGCGGACGGCATCGACAACCTCTGTTAGGAAGCGGGCGCGATGCTCAAGGGAGCCACCGTACCCGTCTGTACGCTTGTTGAACAGCGGGCTTAGAAACTGGCTGAGCACGTAGCCGTGCGCCGCATGCAGCTCCACACCGTCGAACCCTGCGGCCTGGGCACGTTCAGCCGCGTCCGCGAACGCGCACGCAAGCGCTTGCAGATCGGCGTTCGTCGCCTCCACGGGAACGATGCCGGTCTTCGGATTGGCAACGGAAGACGGCCCGAGGATTCGCGTGCTGGGCGGATCGAGCCTGGTGGCCGAGCCGCCGTACACGATCTGCGAAACAACGCGCGCGCCGCGAGCGTGTAGGTCGTCAACGAACGCACGGTACGCGGGAACGAACGAGTCGTCATAGATGCCAAGCATGCGCGGGTTCGGCTGCTCGTCGCGCGTGACGTACGCGTAGCCCACGATGATCGTGCCCACCTCGCCGCTGGCAAGCTCCTCGTAAACAGCTCGGAGCTCTGGGGTCATGCGTCCATCGTCGGTAGCCAATCCTTCGTAAGTTGCCGCGCGCACGAACCTATTCCGCGCTTGCAACGCCCCTATCTCCAGCTTTTCGAACAACGTGCCCATCAAGCCGCCCCCCTTGCTATGCGTTTCCGTATTCGTCAATCCCCAATGCCCAGCAGCTCATAAAGCTCGTCCCGGCTGTGGACTCCGAGTTTGCGATAAATGCGACTCGTATGCGCTTTCACCGTACCGCGTGCTACGAACAAGTTTTCCTCGATCTGCGCTGAAGTTCCTTTGCGCGCGAGCAACTGCAACACCTCTTCCTCACGCGGGCTCAAATTATGCTCGCGCGACAAATCGGACACGCGCATAGCAAGCAATCCCGGCGAGAACACGTCATCGCCGTCGGAGGTTTGTTTCAAATTGATGCCCCACTTGGCAGATAGCCGTTTTTCCGTAAAAAACAGCACCGTGAACGCCAGCGCCACAACCGCTACGATTCCTAGATGGATTGCCGTTACAGTATCTTTTGACAAATAGAAAGAAGTGACCGCAAACAAACTCCAGCCCCCTGCTTCCACCAGATAGCGAATACCACGTTCAATACCATTCAACCAAGCAGCTGCAATATCGAATCGGTACGTGATGTTGCTCAAGACAATCATAATGAAAATGGACAGCATGGTATAACCTGCATCGTAGCAACCCGCTACTGTTTTCGAATCAAGCGAGAATTGCGGAGCAATGAGCAGAAGCCCCACGATCATGAGAGGAAACGCCAGTTGGTATATGATGTCGAAATTAAACCACCTCGACGATGAAAGGACGCCAAAAAACACAAACGCCGCAACCGACATCGTACCCACAGTATTTCCTGCCGCCAAGGGCTGATCAGGAAGAACCCCAAACCCTGTCGCAAACGTGCATATCCCCATGAGAGCAATCGGTTTCCAGGGAATTTCGGAAATCCCTGCTTTACCCATAGGTTTAGGCAGGTCGATTTCTGGTAAATGCTTCATAGAACGGCGCACCCAATCAAGGGAAACGAGCGGAAGAGTTAAAGAGAATACGACGATATATGCAGGTTCAAGTCCACTAAACAGCCACTTTAACACCTCTCCCAAAAAAATAGCCGCGGCATAATAGGCAGCAACACGCATAGGATTAAGTGATCCAAAAAACTCCGTCCACATGAGAATGAGCAGCCCAAGCCCCGCGCCCGCCAACATAAGCCCAAGATACTTGAGCGCCGCAATCTGCACCCAGAAGCATGCAATGGCGCACAGCGCCGACCCGCCCACCATGCCGAAGGCAACCAGGCCCACCGCCACCCGGTTCGACCAGAGAGGAGTAACGCGACGCGCAAGAAAAACAACTGCAAACGACGCAACGCCTATGGCTCCCTCGAACAACGCATAATCAAAAAAGTCGACGGTCGGAAATGCATCGTACCGAAAAAAAGTTGCAAGCCACGCACGGTACAATCCAATACCGAGAAACGCAACGGGCATAGTCCCGATGCGCGTAAACACATTCTTCCAACAACCGCACAACTCCTTCATGCAGAACCTCCCCTTCCTGCAATTTCGGGTTTTCATCTTACCCTGAAAAAGCATGATGCACCGAGCGTTTTGCCTAGGGTTACCTATTTAAACCAAGGCTGGGTTACACATTGAACCCCTTCGGCGTCCATCCGATGCGGTACTGCGGTGCTATGTTCTCGTCGTCCCGAACAGCGCGACCAAAAAAGGTGGCGCACCATGGGAGGCGGGACCGGATACAACAAGGAGGATGAACAAGATGGCAGGACTTTCACGTAGACAGTTTCTTACGGGTGCTGCGTTAGCGACGGCAGGAGGCGCGTTGACATTGGGCGGATGCACGTCATCAGGAAGCGCCGCGAAAGAGCGGTCCGCCGACGCAAGCATCGCAACCGTCGGCAGCGGCATGGGAAAGCACGGCGCCATACAGATCGAGGTTGTCTCGAAAGATGGCGCTATCGAACGTATTGATGTATTAGATTCTCGCGAGTCCGCAGGATTGGGCGATGTGTGCATGAAAAAGCTGGGCAAGCTCATCGTCGACAATCAAACGTTGAACGTTGACGTCGTGACGGGCGCCTCGCTATCCAGCATGGCGTACCTCACCGCCGTTGCTGAAGCACTTGACAAGGCAGGAGAGAAGTCATCCGAATGGAAGAAACGCGACAGAGCCGTGCAACAGCCAGAGAGCGATATACCCACAGCGTTTGATATTGTAGTCGTGGGTACAGGCGGCGCAGGATTTACTGCCGCCATTAGCGCGGCCAACAAGGGCCAGAAGGTACTGCTCATGGAGAAGCTAGGAGTATTCGGGGGCTCCACCGCATTGTCCGGAGGAGAGATGGCCGTGCCCGGCAATTGGATCCAGCAAAACTCAGGATTAAGCGACAGCTCCGAACAGCTGGCGAATGACATGCTAGAAGGCGGGGACCACCGCGGCGACCCTGCCCTAGTGAACGTCATCGCAAACGGCGTGTACGACGCAGCGCAATGGCTCACTTACGAAGGAGGAATATCTTGGGAGCACAACCTTCTGTTCTTCGGCGGCCACTCGGTCAAGCGCTCCATCATTCCTTCGGGACACATAGGCAACGCCATGACGACCAAGTTGACCGCCCGGGCCCAGTCAATCGATAACATCACGCTCATCGACAACACGAAAGCAACCGCGCTCGTGCAAGATGCGAATGGAGGCATTGGCGGCATCAAGGCAACGAATACCGTCACCGGTAACGAATACTCCTTCGAATGTAAAGCCGTCGTACTGGCATGCGGCGGGTTTGGCGCAAACGTCGAAATGCGCGAGCAGGCAAATCCTGAGTTTGGGAAGCAATTCAATTCAACCGATTCGGTAGGAGCGCAGGGAGACGGACTTACCATGGCATCCGCTATCGGTGCCGAGCTCGTAGATATGGAACTCATCCAAACCTATCCCATCTGCGATGTAAACACCGGAGCGCTGCTGTATTTGGACGACATGCGCCTGGACGAACGCACGGTCATGTTTAACAAGGAAGGAAAACGCTTCGTCGAAGAACTTGGCCGACGAGACGTTTTGTCCAAAGCCATTCTCAAACAGACCGACGAACGCGCTTACGAAATCTGGGATCAGGCGGCTGCAGACGAGACTAAAGTGGTCGACATCCATGCAGACGAATTTGAAAACCTCGTTTCACGGAATCTTTGTACGAAAGCAGATACGCTTGAAGAAGCCTGCGAACCTTTCGGCATCGATGCCGCCGCGCTCGCAAAGACAATCGAGCAATGGAACAGTTACGTAGACGCAGGATCCGATCCCGATTTCGCCTACCGCGGAACCATGCATAAGATCGATACGCCGCCCTACTACATCATGGCGTACAAGCCGGCCGTGCATTACACCATGGGAGGCCTGCACATCAACGCGAACGCCGAGGTGCTCGACGCGAACGGCAATCCCATTCCCGGACTCTTCGCTGCAGGCGAAGTGGCCGGCCACAAGATGGGGGCAAACCGCCTAGGATCCACATCCATGGCAGACATCTACACGTTTGGTCGTGTAGCGGGAAACAACGCCGCCGACTACGTGGGATAACGCCTCATCGACCCCCCCCCTCAACGAAAGCGGCTCGGATACCCGAGCCGCTTTCGCATTATCCATCTTGCCTGCCGCCCTACTTCGCTACGATGTTGACCAAGCGACCGGGAACCACAACAACCTTTTTGACGTCCTTGCCTGCCAAAGCAGCCTCGACGGCAGCCAAACCATCGGCCTTGATATCGTCTTCGGCGGCATCGGCAGCAACCGTGATCTTCGCCTTCACCTTGCCGTTCACCTGAACTGCAAGCTCCACTTCGTCAGCCTTCGCCTGCTCGGGATCAAACTCGGGCCACAGCTGCACATGCACCGAGCCTTCGTTGCCCAGTGCGTCATGCCACAGCTCTTCGGCCCAATGCGGGGCAAACGGAGCCATAAGCTTGACGATAACCTCGGCAACCTCGCGATCGAACGTCTGTGAGAACGCGCTTGCGGCGCGCTCGTCCGCGGAGCACTTGCGCAGGTAATCGCTCGCCGCATTCGTCAGCTCCATGATGGCGGCAAGCGCCGTGTTGAAGTTGTTGCGATCGAAGTCATCGGCCACCTTGCCCACCACGCGATGGCGCTCGCGTACCAGCTTCTCAAGAGCCTTCTTGCCCTCGTCCTCCGAAGATCCCGCTTGGAACAGCGTTTCTTCATCGGCGGTGCCCATCAGGTCGCACACGATGCGCCACGCGCGGTTCATGAACTTGTAGATGCCAGCCAAGCCGCCTTCGTCCCACAGCAGATCCTTGTCAGGCGGAGCCATGAACAGGATGTATGCGCGCACGGCATCGGTTCCGTATTCGGCGATCATGTCCTCAGGCGCAATCACGTTGCCTTTCGACTTCGACATGGTCTCACCGTGCTCGTCCTTTACCATGCCCTGGCACAGCAGGTTCGCGAACGGCTCGTCCACGTTCAGCAGTCCCAAATCGCGCAGCACCTTCGTGAAGAAGCGGCTGTACAGGAGGTGCAGGATGGCATGCTCGATGCCGCCGATGTACTGATCAACCTGCATCCAACGGTTCGCCTTCGCAGGATCGAACGGCAGCTCGTCATTATGAGGGTCGGTGTAGCGCAAATAGTACCAGCTCGAGCACGTGAACGTGTCCATGGTGTCGGTTTCGCGCTTAGCCGGGCCGCCGCACACGGGGCACGTCGTGTTCACGAAGCCCTCGTGGGTAGCCAGCGTCTCGCCAGCAGCCAAATCGATGTCCTCGGGCAGGCGCACCGGAAGATCCTCTTCGGGCACGGGCACCAAACCGCAGGTCGGGCAGTGAACGGCAGGAATGGGATTGCCCCAATAGCGCTGACGGCTGATAAGCCAATCGCGCAGGCGGAACTCGACCTTCGTGCGGCCCTTTCCGGCCGCTTCGAGGTCGGCGATGATCGCGTCAACCGCCGGGCTGTGCTTGCCGCCCACCATGCCCGTGTACTTGCCGGACTGCACCAGCACGCCTTCGGCATCGTAGGCATGGTCCCAATCGACCGAGGTGACGCGACGATCCTGCACCCCGTTCAGCTGATCGAACAGCGGGTCGTCCTCGCCCAAGATGATGGGAATGATGGGCAGGTCGTATTTGCGCGCGAACTCGAAGTCGCGCTGATCGCCGCACGGAACAGCCATGACCGCGCCGGTGCCGTAATCGCTCACGATGTAGTCGGCAACCCACACCGGCACCTTTTCGCCATTGATGGGGTTCACCATGTAACGGCCGGTGAACGCGCCGTGCTTCTCGCGATCGCCCTGCGCGCGCTCGACAGCGCTCACCTTGGACGCCTGTTCGACCACCTCGCGGACGGCAGGTTCGTATTCCGTGCCCTCGACCAAGCTCATCAGGCCCTTGTACTCGGGGGCCAGCAGGAAGAACGAGCAGCCGAACAACGTATCAGGACGCGTGGTGAAGACGGTGATCAGATCGTCATCGGTCGGGTTGGCCGGAACCTCGCCGCCGGCACCGCACAACGTGAACGTGACTTCCGCGCCCTCGGAGCGACCGATCCAGTTCGCCTGCATCTGCTTGACGCGATCGGGCCAACCGTCCAGCTGATCCAAGTCGTCGAGGAGCTCCTGCGCGTAGTCGGTAATCTTGAAGTACCACTGCGTCAGGTCGCGCTTCTCCACCGCGCCGTGGCAACGCCAGCACTCGCCCTCGGTCACCTGCTCGTTCGCCAGCACGGTTTCGCAGTTCGGGCACCAGTTCACCGGGCTGTTGCGGCGCTCGACCAGGCCCTTCTTCCACATTTGGAGGAAAATCCACTGGCCCCAGCGATAGTACTCAGGATCGCACGCCACCACGGTGCGGTCCCAGTCGTACGAGAAGCCCATGCGCTTGAAGCTGGCCTTCTGGGTTTCGATGTTGGCGTACGTCCACGTAGCCGGGTGGCTGTTGTGCTTGATGGCCGCGTTTTCCGCCGGCAGGCCGAACGCGTCCCAGCCCATGGGATGCAGCACGTCGAAGCCGCGCATCTTGGAGTAGCGGGCGATCACGTCGCCGATGGTGTAGTTGCGCACGTGACCCATGTGAATGTCGCCCGAAGGATAGGGGAACATCTCGAGCACGTACTTCTTAGGCTTCGAGGCATCCTCGGTCACCTTGTTGAGGTCAGTGTCGGCCCATACCTGCTGCCAACGGGGTTCGATCTCGTGCGGATTGTAAGGTTTCATGGTCATGTTGCTTTCCTCGTCAGGTCGGCACCGCCCGCGCGCGTCCGCGCAGAGGGTCGTTTATTCGCGAATGCTCCCATTATAGTGATTGCGGCGCGAAAGCGAAGCGTTATCGATCGACTTCACGACTTCGCAGGGGCAATCAAACTCTTGCGCGCAGACCTCGATCGTTTTAATCGCAAGCGGACGAACAAGGCCTCTCCTGCGTCAGCAGATCGAAGCCGCGCCCCCTTCGCAAGCTTCCTCGACGTCGTCGAGAGCCCCTTCGCGTTGGCCTGTGTTTTAAGTTGTTAGCCAACCGCTACCGGACAGGCGTATTCATCATAAAGTATTCTGCAATACTATCTAATAGTGAAATATTGAGATTTTTCACTATTAGATAGTATTAACATGCGTTAAAATCGTGAAAAGCATTCGAAAGAAGGTCTTACGGTATGGCATACAAAAGAATGGACAGGCTCTTTTACGAAGACGCTTCGAGCGATCGCAAGGGCGAAAACGAGTGTGAAGCCCGCAAGCGCCTCACGGCCGCTTCGTCATTCAGGACCGGGATCAACGTAGAGACAGGCGAGCTTTTTCTTGCCGTGCCGCGCGAGCTGTCTCTTGTCACGGAGCAGGTTCTTCGCGCCGAGCGCAAGGTGTCAAGATCATGGAGTGCCTTACCCGGCATTGCGCAGGGCGCTTACGTACGCAACCTCATCGTCGACGAAGTGGTATGCACGAACGAAATGGAAGGCGTTCGCAGCACGCGCAAGCAGATCAGGGAGGCTATCGACAGCATCGAGCAGCCTGTCGGGGAGAATCGGCGGACAAAGCAGTTCATGGAATTCGCTCACCTGTACCTTGGCCTGACGAGCGGCGATGTCGTGCCGCCCAAGACTCCTGAGGACATCCGTGCGCTGTACGACGCCGTCGTGGCGGGTACGCTCGACTCGGGCGACGCGCTTGACGGCCAGCTGTTCCGCGCCGATGGCGTGGACGTCAAGGCGTCCTCGCAACGGATCGTCCATCGTGGCGTGCAACCCGAATCCGCCATAATCTCGTATCTCAACGCTATGATCAGGCTGGTCAATTCCGAGGAAGTGCCGGAACTGTACAGTGCGCTGCTTTCGCATTACCTGTTCGAGTACATCCACCCCTTTTATGACGGAAACGGGAGAACGGGCCGATTCTTGCTGGCGCTGCACTTGAGCAGCCCGTTGTCCCTACCCACCACGCTATCGCTTTCGCGCGTTATCGCCGAGCATAAAGGAGTGTACTACCAGGCGTTTTCGGTAACTGAGCACCCCCTTAACCATGCCGAGGGCACGTTCTTCGTGCTGCAAATGATGAATTTGATCAGGACGGCTCAAGACGAACTGGTAGCCGAACTGCAGGCAAAGCGGGAAGCGCTGATGAAAGCCGAAGAAAAACTCGGCAGCGTGCGCGCTGAGTTTGACTTGTCGGAGCGGGCATGTAATTTGCTGTACCAAGTGGTGCAGGTGTCGCTTTTCGGCGCGAACGCGGACGTGACGCTGCAGGACGCCGCGACGCACCTTGAAGTCACAGCCCAAAGCGCTCGCAAGTACGCATCCGAGCTAGAGCAGGCCGATCTTGCTGAAACGACAAGCCGCCGACCGCTCAAGTTCAAACTGAGCCGCCAGGGTGAAGAGACGTTCGGCGTGGCGAACGCGGTCGAGATTCGCTAGCCGTACGCAAAACCGCAAAAGGAGTTAGCCGAGCCGAAAGAGGGCGCCCAAATCCGCGAGCCGTCAAGGACATCAGACGCTCGCCCGCCGGCCCGACGCTGATTCGCAAAGTGAGGATCGCCGCGAACGCTTTCTGCCTCCTACTGCACAAACACCAGACAGTCGTCAGTAGAACGCGCCTTGTCGAACGCATAGCCAGCTACGTCGAACGCGCGCAGATCAGCGACGGACTCGACGGCGCATTCGGCGCACCAGCGCACCATGGAACCGCGCGCCGCCTTGGCAGCCGTCGAACGCTGCACCAGGCGACCGCTCGCATCGATCATACCAAACAAACACGTGACAGCTTGCAAGCCAAGACGCTTCGCATGCGGAAGCACCGCTTTCGCATATTCGACCGAAGCCAAATTCACCACAACGTCAGCCTCCGAAGCCAATGCGCGCGCCAGCGAATCGCCCCAAAACTCGTATAAGGTGCGCGCCGGGCCCACCGCCAACTTGGCTTGCATCTCAAGGCGATACGGCGCCACGCCGTCGAACGGACGCAGCACGCCGTAAAGACCCGACAGGATGCGCACATGCTCCTGCACGTATTCCAGCTGAGCGGCGGTCATAACGTGCGGAGCAAGATGCTGGTACTGGATGCCTTCGTACGCAAGTACCGCCGGAACAAGCGAGCCCGCGCCACCGGACACGTCCATCGTGCGGA
>NZ_DBFOSR010000050.1:0-19536 GCF_048427265.1 Paraeggerthella sp. | reverse complement strand
GGGATAAATAGTAAGCTGAACGACATGGATACTGAATCTATTCTCACAACGGACGTTGCGATTATCGGTGCGGGCGTGGCGGGCGCTTGCGTGGCGCGCGAACTTGATCGCTGGCGGGTTCGCGTCACGGGTCTCGAAGCGGGAAACGATGTGGCGTGCGGTGCAACGCGCGCGAATTCGGGGAGCGTGCATGCCGGCTACGATCCTGCTCCCGGTACGCTCAAGGCGCGGGTCAGTGCACGGGGTTCGCAACGGTTCTCCCGCTGGGCCGATGAATTGGGATTTTCGTATCGTCGGAACGGGTCGATGGTGCTCGCGTTCTCCGACGAGGAGCTGGCCGCGGTGCGTCAGCTGGTCGAGCGGGCTGCCCGAAACGGCATCGAAGGGGTGCGCGAGCTCGATGCGGCTGCCGTGCGCGCGCTCGAGCCCTCCGTCTCGTCGCAGGTTCGCGGCGGCCTACTTGCCGAAACGGGCGCTATATGCGATCCCTACGAGGTGGCGCTGTTCGCTGCCGAGCAGGCGGCTCTGCATGGCGCTGCCTTTCTGTTCGAGCAGAGCGTGACGAGCCTCGATCGCTTGACCGCTGAGGAGCAAGCAGTGGCGGAGCGCGTTGCCGAGCGGCGCAGGCAGGTGCGCCGAAGCGCTGCTCCGTATCGGTACCGCGTGAGCACCGCCGGCGGGCTGACGATGGCGGCGCGCGCGGTGGTGAACGCTGCCGGCGTGTTCTCCGACGAGATCAACAACATGGTCAGCGCCCGCAAGCTGCGCATCGTGGCGCGACGGGGCGAGTACTGCCTGTACGACACGGACAAGGGGTCCGTGTTCTCGCACACCATGTTCCAGGCGCCGTCGTCGGCGGGGAAGGGCGTGCTCGTAACCCCTACGGTGCACGGCAACTTGCTGGTGGGCCCCAACGCCGTGGACCAGGCCGACAAGACCGACGCGTCGACGACGGCCGAAGGCTTGCGGTTCGTGCTGGACGCCGCGCGCAAGACGTGGCCGGAGGCGAACGGGCGCGGCCTCATCACCAACTTCGCCGGCCTTCGCGCGTCGAACGCCGAAGGGTACGACTTCGTGATCGGCCAGCCCGACGATGCCCCGGGGTTCTTCAACGTGGCCTGCTTCGACTCTCCGGGACTCACGTCGGCGCCTGCCGTGGGAGAGCATATCGCGGGCGAGGTCGCCGCGCTGCTGGACGCCCCGGTCAACGAGTCGTTCCGCGCCCGAAGAGAGGCTTGCAAGGCGTTTGCGAACATGGACGAAGCCGAGCGCGCCGCAGCGGTTGCGCGTGATGCCCGCTGGGGCCATGTGGTGTGCCGATGCTGCCAGGTGACCGAAGCGGAATTGGCTGCGGCCCTGCGGGGGCCGTTGCCCGTTCTGTCGCTCGATGCGCTCAAATGGCGCACGCGCGCCATGATGGGCCGTTGCCACGGCGGGTTCTGCTCGCCCGAGATCGCGAAGATCGTCGCGCGCGAAACGGGCGTGACCCCCGATCACCTGGACAAGCGCCTGCCGGGGTCGCCCGTGGTGGCATCGGCGCGCACCGACTACGCGAGCGTCGTGCAGGGCTTCGAGGGCAGCGAAGCTGCGAGCGCTGCGGGCGTCGAGCGTGCGCCCGCTATGGCCCGGGAGTGCGACGTCGCCGTAGTGGGCGGCGGCGCGGCCGGCATTGCGGCGGCGCGCGCGGCGGCGGCGCACGGCGCTCGCGTGGTGCTGATCGATCGCGAGGCGAAGCTGGGCGGCATTCTCAAGCAGTGCGTGCACAACGGATTCGGACTGCATCGGTTCGGCGTGGAGCTGACGGGTCCCGAGTACGCCCAGCGCGAGGCCGATCAGCTTGCCTTGCCGAACGCATCCGGCGTTTGCGTGCTGCGGGACGCTACGGCGACGTCGATCGATGCGCCCCAGGAACAAGCCGACGGGCTGTTCTCGGTTCACGTGGTGGGTCCTCGCGGCGCGTATGCGATCCGTGCTCGGGCCGTGGTTCTGGCAACGGGATCGCGCGAGCGGGGTTTGGGCGCGCTCAACGTGGCAGGGTCGCGTCCGTCCGGCGTGTTCAGCGCGGGCAGCGCCCAGAACTTCATGAACCTGCAAGGGTGCTTGCCGGGAAAGCGCGCGGTCATCTTGGGGTCCGGTGACATCGGGCTCATCATGGCGCGACGGTTGGTTTCGCAAGGGGCCGAGGTAGCGGGCGTCTACGAGCTCATGCCCCATCCGTCGGGGCTTCGTCGCAACGTCGTCCAATGCCTGGACGACTTCGGCATACCGCTGTTCCTGAGCCGCACGGTCACGCGCTTGGAGGGCGAAGGACGGTTGAGCGCCGTGTACGTGTCGGACGTGGATCCCGATACCGTGCAGGTGATTCCCGGTACCGAGCAGCGGGTGGCGTGCGATACGCTGCTTTTGTCGGTGGGGCTGCTTCCCGAAAACGAGCTGGCTCGGACGGCCGGCGTGGAGCTGGACGCCGTCACCGGCGGCGCGCGCGTGGACAGCCGGCTGGAAACCAACGTGGCGGGCTTGTTCTCGTGCGGAAACGCGCTGCACGTGCACGATTTGGCGGACCATGCGTCTGCCGAGGGCGACCTTGCCGGCGCTTCCGCTGCGGCTTACGCGCTTGGCGAGGTCGGCGCGCGCCGCGAGCGCCGGCGCGCGCCGGTGCCCGTGTTGGCCGCTCAGGGCGTGCGCTACGTGGTTCCCCATGCCGTGGACGCGGCGGGTTCCCCGAGCGGCAACGTGGCGCTTTCGCTGCGGGTTTCGCGCTCCGTTCGCAACCCTCGATTCGTCGTGGAGGGAGTCGATGCGCACGGGCGCGCGCATACGGTCAAGCGAGCGAAGACGATGGTCGCCGTGCCTGCCGAGATGGTCCAGATTCCCGTGAGCGCGGCTGAGCTTGTCCGTTGGGAGAGCGTGCGGGTACGCGTCGAGGGCGCAGGCGACGGGGATCGAGCGCTTTCTGTCCCGTCTATGACCGGGGGAGGTGCCGACTGATGCAGTTCGCGACCGACGTTGCCGTGTTCACGTGCATTCGCTGCCCGCTGGGGTGCCCGGTGGAGGTGTCGTTTGCCGAGGATGGAACCGTGGCCGAGGTGTCCGGCCACACGTGCAGGCGCGGAGCCGAGTACGCGGCGCAGGAGGCCGTCAGCCCCGAGCGGATGGTGACCGCGGTGCTTCCCGTTGCGGGCTGTCTGGAGCCGGTGAGCGTGAAGACCGCGCAACCGGTGCCGAAGGACCGCATGGCCGAGGTTCTGGCCGCGCTTGGCGCGCTGCGGCTGGAGGCTCCTGTTTCGGCCGGCGCGGTGCTGATCGAAGATGCTTGCGGCACCGGCGTGGCGGTGATCGCCACGAAAAGCGTGCCGTAACGGCGACGTAAAACGAATTGTCGCCCGAAACGTACGGAATCGAAGGGAAAACCGTGCGTTTCGGGCGACAATGTGTGCGGTGTGCGGGTTAGCGACGCTTGCCGCGTCCGTTGGAGCGCTGCTGGGCAACGTCGGCGCGATGCGCGCGTCCCGGGCGCAGGTCGGCTCCGGTGCGCTTGGGCGAGCCGCTTTGGGTCGGACGCCCGCTGCTCGTGCTGCGCCCGGCGGGCTTGGCGGCGTTGCCGCCGGCGCGCTGAGACTTGGCTTGTCCGGGGTTTTGCCTGTTCGGCTGCGCTCCCTGCGTTCCTGCTGGCTTCTTGCCGCCGCGGCGCTTCGGCCCGCCGGCGTTCGGCGTCGATTCCGTTTGAGCCTGTTCGCGCGCCTTCGCCTTCTTGCGCTCGCGAGCCGCCTGCTCCTTGGCCGCCTGCTTGATCTCCGGGTCTCGGCGGGCGTCGGCGCGCTGCGCCTTGGCAACGGCGTCTTCCTCGGCCTCCTGCATGTCGAACGAGGCGAGCTGCATTTCCGGAATGGGGCGCTTGATGAGCTTTTCGATGTCGCGCAGCGCATCGACGGTTTCGGGGCTGACGAAGGACACCGCGTAACCTGCGGCGCCTGCGCGACCCGTGCGGCCGATGCGGTGCACGTAATCCTCGGGCTGAGTGGGCAGGTCGTAGTTCACCACGTACTCGACTTCCTCCACGTCGATGCCGCGCGCCAGCACGTCGGTGGCCACGAGGATCCCGGTCGTTCCGGCGGCGAAGTTGTCGAGCGCGCGGCGGCGCTGGTTCTGGCTGCGGTCGGAGTGGATGGCCTCGACCGAGTAACCGGCGCGCTTGAGACGTCGGCAGGTGGCGTCAGCGCGGCTGCGGGTGCGGGCGAACACGATGACGCGATCGGCGCCTTTCTCGGCGAGCACGGCTTTGAGCAGCGCCGGCTTCACGGCTTGCGGCACGTGGATGACGTACTGATCCACCGTGTCGGCCGTTTCGCCCTTGTGCGCGATCTCTACGAAAGCGGGGTCGTGCAGCAGCTTTCCCACGCTGTTCTTGATGGATGCGTCGATGGTGGCGCTGAACAGCAGCGTCTGGCGCGTCGTGGGCGTAGCGCCGATGATCTTTCTCATGGCGGGCCAAAAGCCCATGTCCAGCATGCGGTCGGCTTCGTCGAGCACGAGCACTTCCACGTCTCCCAGGCGAACCGCCTGCTGTTCCATGAGGTCCACCAGGCGTCCGGGCGTGGCGATGAGCACGTCAACGCCGTGCTTGAGCTTCTTGATCTGAGGCTCGTAGGACAGGCCGCCCACCACGGTGAGGATGCGATGGTGCGTGGAGGTGGCGATGGCCGTGCACACCTCGCCGATCTGCTGCGCCAGTTCGCGCGTGGGCGTGACCACCAGCATGAGCGGGCCCTGGCCGCCCTTCGCGTGTTCCAGACGGTCGAGGGAGGGCAGCGAGAACGCAGCGGTCTTGCCGGTGCCGGTCTTGGCCGCAGCGATGAGGTCGCGTCCTTCCAGCGCGAGCGGAATGGCCTGTTCCTGAACGGGCGTCGGGGCTTCGTAGCCCAGGCGCGCGACGGCTTCAAGGGCCTGGTCGGACAGGCCGAGTTCGTTGAATTGCAACATGATTCTCCTTAGCGAATGTGTGCGGGCTTGTCGCCCCAGTAGAAATGTAGGAAATGCTTGCGATAGATGGGGTCGTCGCCGTTTTTCGGCGCAGCGGCCAAGCGCAACGTGGCTGCTGCGATGTCGCGGGCCGCGTTCGGCCGCCGCAGGAAGCTTCCGTTGACCAGCATGGCGCGGGCACTGTCGGGGTTCTTCGCGATGTGGCGCAAAGCGTCAAGAAGCTCGCGCGCCGTGGTCACGTGCATGGCCGCGCCGAGCGAGGTGAGCATTTGCACGTTGACCTTCTCTTGGCCGTACGCGCGGCCCAGAAGGATCATCGGCACCTGCGAGCACAGGCATTCCGTCACCGTAAGGCCGCCCGACTTGCAGATGACCAGGTCGCTTGCAGCCATGAGCGCGGCCATTCCCTCTACGTAATCGAGCACCGTGACGTTTTCGATGCTCAGTTCCTGGCACTCTTGGCGAAGATGCCGTGCGTACTCGGCGTCGTTTCCCGCTATGAACACGAAGTGCAGCGTGCCGCTCAGGCTGTGCAGGTAGGGCAGCAGCTTGTCGAGCGCGGTACGGAAGTGCACGTAAGGCTGCGGCAGGTACGCGCCGGCCAGCGCGAGCACGACGCGCTTGTTCTGGGGAAGCCCCAGTCGCTTGCGCGTGGCGACGCGATCGTAGTCGCGGCGGAAATCGTCGCGCGTGGGGATGCCCGTGATGAGGATGCGGTCTTCGGCAACCTTGCGCGGGCGCAGCGTTTCGGCCATGGATTCGTTCGCCACGCAGAACAGGTCGGCGGCGCGATGGGGCCAAAGGCCTTCGGTCTCGTAGTCCGTGGGAACGCAGACGATGGGGAAGCGCTGCCCGGTCAGCATGCGCGCGGCCGTTGCGACGTTGGCTGCGGTGATATGCGTGCAGACCACCGCGATCGGCTGCTTTTTCTCCACGTAGTCGGTGAACGCGCCGTACATGAGATGGTTCCATATAGTTCCGCCGCCCCAAAGAAGGCGGCCGGTCAGCGTGAAGCGCCAGGTGAGGTCGTAGATGGGTCGCGTTGCGCCCGTGAACAGCGATGCCGCCTTGTTTCCGTCGAACACTACGCGGCCGAAATCGAGCACGTCGAGCACTTCGACTTCCAGATCCTCGGGGACCAGGCTGGCGAGCGTCTCGTCGGCTTGGTCGGCATCCGTTCGGACATGGGCGTTTCGCTCGTCGCGCATGAGGTCGAACGCCTGAGCCACGGCGTTCGCGGCGCTACGGTGCCCCGAACCGACGGAGGCGTGCATGACGATGACGAGGGGCTTGCGAGGCTCTTCGGATTCCGGCTCCACCGGGGCGAGTGCAGCGTCGGCTGCCGGCTCCGCTTCGGCTTCGAGCGATTGCCCAGCGCGCGCCTCAAGGGCCTCGTCCGAGGATGCGCCGGGTTTCTCGACGTCCGGCGACGGGGGTGTTGACTTGGTTTCGTTGTCCATGCCGTCTATCATACCGCAAACGGCCGCGCTTCGTTGACGCCGTGGCGCGCAGGAGAAAAAGCCCTGAAATATTCCTCCAAAATTTTCTCTTGCAATTTGAGAAAACCTTTGCAATAATATTCAGGCTGCTTTTCGGAGACGAAAACGCAACCGTCCCCATAGTCTAGAGGTCAGGACGCGGCCCTTTCAAGGCTGAGACACGGGTTCGATTCCCGTTGGGGGCACCATCGTAGATACAGGCAAACCACCTTCCGGGGTGGTTTCCTTTTTTGAACGACAATTCATCGAGCGCGAATCCATCGGGGGTTCGCGCTTTTTCGTGTCGCGCCCATGTTTTCGATCCGGGTTGCCCGCAGGGTCGGGGCGGGACCGCTCGGGCTAGTTCGGGGATTGCGGCTCTGCCGCCGTTTTCGCGGGAAGCAGGTTGGGAAGCTGCGACACCACGACGCCGATCAGGATGACGATCACCCCGAAAAGCTGCAGGGCGTCCACCGACTCGCCAACGAGAACCGCCGAAATGGCGATGCCGCAGGGCAGCTCGGACGAAGCCATGATGGTGGAGAGTCCCGTCGAAAGATGGGGCGTGGCGATGCCGAACAAGATGACGGGGACGAACAGCGCGCACAGCCCCAGCACCAGTCCGTACTTCCAAATGCCCGCCTGAATCGCGCCGCTGGCGAAGTAGTCCGGGCACAGGGCGAATCCGAGCACGCATGCGCCCAGACAGACCACGAGCCCTCGCTGGATAGGCGGAAGGCCGCATCCCACGCGGCTCGAGAAGAACATGAACAGCGCGCAGCTGACGGCGGATCCCAGTCCGCAGAGGATGCCGATCGGATTCAGATCCCCGACCGCGCTCGAGAACATCCCGCTTGCGAAAAGCGTCCCGCCAAGGATGGCGGCTGCGGCCACCAGCTCGGCTGCCTGCGGCTTGCGCCGGGTAACTGCTACCTGGATGACAATGCCGATCCACGTGAATTGGAACAGCATGGTAAGAGCCGCCGAAACCGGAAGCATGGTGAGGGAGAGGTTGTAGAGCACGCACGTGGCGCAGGTGTTCAGGCCCAGTCCCATCAACGACAGGATGCGCTTCGGGGTCAGGGGCGCCGGTTTGCGTCCGCGCCCGAGCGACACGGCAAGCGCGATGGCGAATAGGAGCGTGCCGAACAGGGCCTGGCTTGCCACCGCTTGCGTCCAGGAAAAACCTGCGGCGTACGTCATCTTGACCGTTGCAGCCATGACGCCGTAGCTCGCTCCACCCAGGAATACGAGGGTCGAGTATTTCAAGGTGTTCTTCTGCATGCCGCCATTCTAGCGCATGCAGGGGCGCTCGGGCGCTACAAT
Source organism: Paraeggerthella sp. (assembly GCF_048427265.1). Taxonomy (NCBI): domain Bacteria; kingdom Bacillati; phylum Actinomycetota; class Coriobacteriia; order Eggerthellales; family Eggerthellaceae; genus Paraeggerthella; species Paraeggerthella sp. The sequence continues at coordinate 11,752 of NZ_DBFOSR010000050.1, read as the reverse complement.
GACGGCATGCCTTACCAACACATGACATTCGACAACGCGGAAGACGTGCTTTTCGCGATTTCCGAAACGCTCGCTCCGTGGTGCGCCGCAGGGCGCGTGCCCGTGCTGTTGGCGCCGACGCCCGCCGCGGTCCTGCGGTTGCGGCGCGCTCTTGCGGACGGCTCCTGCTCGTTCGGCGTGCGCGTGGAAACCCCCGACTCCTGGGTGGCGGACCAATGGGAGATCTACGGAGACGGGCGCGCCCTCGTGCAGGGCGGGGAGCGCGACCTTCTGATGCAGCGAGCCTGCTTTGAGATGCGGGCACGCGGCAATGCCGTGGAGCCCACGCCGGGCACGGTCTCTCTTTTGGCGGGGCTTGCTCGCGAATCGCTCCCGGCTCTGCTGGATGCGCTTGCGTGCGACGAGCGCCAGCGCGAGCTGAGCGCAGCGCAGCGCGGGGCGCTCGCGGTACTCGGGCGCTACGCCAGCTTGCTCGACGAGCTGTCGCTGTGCGAACGCTCCCAGGCGGCTTGCGCGCTTTCCAGGTGCGATTGCGCGTTCCCTCCGCTTGTTTTGGCGGGATTCGACGACATCGGCCAGGCGTACGGCGAGCTGTTCGACGCGCTTGCCGAGCGGGGCGACGTCGTGCGCCTTGACGACGGGTGCCGTGCGCCGTCGTCGTCGCTTGGCCGTTCGCCCGAATTGACGTCGCTGCTCGACCGGTTGTTCTTGTCGCAGGAGGAGGGTCCGCTCGAGCCGACGGGCGCCGTGCGCTTCCTGTTACCGGCTGGCCGTTATGCGGCTTGCGGGCTGGTGCTCTCGTGCGTGACCGAGGCCGTTGCCGCCGAGCGCGCAGCGGCGCGCGAGGAAGGGCGCGCGCCGCTGCCGGTGGTCGTGTCCGCTCGCGATCCGCGCGCCCTTTTCGACGAGCTGGCGGGTCCTTTGGCTGTCAGCGGGATATGCGCGGCGGCGTCTTCGCGCCGGTCGTTCGCGGATACGGCGTTCGGGCGCTCGTTTCTGGCGCTGTGGGCGTTTGCGAGCGACGATTCTTGTCGCTTGACCCTGGCTTCCGATTTCGCGTTCAGCGCGTTTTCGGGCTTGGGGAGGCGCGCGGCGTGCGAACTCGATGCGGCGTGGCGCGGCGATCGGACAACGGATCGGGAGCGCGTCGTGCGCGATCTGTCGGACGCGAGCGAGGTTGCGGCGTGCGCCCTGGCCGCGCTTCGGCGCGGCGACGTCGACGGTGCGCTTGCGTGCTTCGAGGATCGCCTTCGCCGTCGCATCGATCTTGACGCGTCGTTTCGCTCGGAGCAGCTTGCTGCCGTTTCGGCGGCTCGCTCCTTTGCGGCCGCATGCGCTCGCACCGGCTCCGACGCCTTGGCGGCGCGCCCGCTTCTGGAGCGCGCGACGGTTCGCGCGAGCCTTCGAACGGCGGACCCTTCCTTTGAAGGGAAGCGGCAGCCCGAAGCGGTGTTTCTTTCGCTTGCCGACGTGGCCGAGCGCGCGGCGTGCTCGTGCTCGACGCTTGTGCTGTGCGACATGGACGCGCGTTCCTATCCCGTGCGGGCGAACGAAGACGGTGCGACCTTGCTGCTGGACAAGCTGGGCTTGGGGCGCTGCCGCGATGCGCTGGCGCAAGGTCGCCGGACGTTTTTCCGCGCGCTGTCCTGCGCGCGCTCCGCTGCGGTCTTGGAGCGCCCGCTCAACACCGAGGACGCGGACGAGGCGTACCCTGCGGTTATGTACGAGGAACTGCTCGATTGCTACCGGGCGTCCGACGGTCGGGACGGGGCCTCGGATCGCGCCACGGGACTTCCTTGCAGCCTTGTTCCGCATGCGCGCGGCGCGGGAGAGGAGGCGCTGCACGCGAACCTCGCGCCCCGGCCGGCGGGCGATGCTCGAAAGCCGTTGGCGTGGCCTGTCCCCGCTTCCGGCGAGGTGTCCGAGCCCCTGCGTTCGCACATCGTGGTTCCGCGGGGCGCGGGCGGCGACGACCGACCGGCCCTTTCGCCGTCTGCTCTGGAAAGCTATCTGGAGTGCCCGTACAAATGGTTCGCTCTGCGCCGGTTGCGCCTGTCGGAGCCTGACGCGGGGTTCGGGCCGCTTGAGATGGGCAGCTTCTCTCACGGGGTGCTCAAAAGCTTCTACGAGCGCTTCCGCGAAGCGGGCAACGCTAAAGTGACCCAGGACAACCTGGCGCGCGCACGGGAGCTTCTGGGCGCTACGTTCGACCGGCACCTGGGCTTTCAACGCGAGCTCAAGCGCAACCGCAATCCGCTGATCCCCCGGACGAAGTTCGAGGAATCGGAAGTGGCCGATCTGCGCAAAAGGCTGCTGGGCTACCTTGATCGGGAGGCGCTTCTGCTTCCCGGCTTCAAGCCGACCTGCTTCGAGCTCGATTTCGGCGAGGCCGAGCCGTTCGCGTACGCGGGATGCCTGCTGCGCGGCAGCATCGACCGCATTGACGTGAACGATCGAGGTCAAGCGGTGGTCATCGACTACAAGGGGTCGCTCACGGGCGATTACGCGCTCGCGTCAGCGTCGGAGGCGGCGCAGGCGGGCGGAGCCGTGCTCCCGCACAAGATTCAGTCGCTTGCGTACGCGCAGGTTGCGCGACGTTCGCTGGGCTTGGATGTTGTGGGCGCTCTGTACGTGTCGTACGGAAAGGCGGCTCGCGTGGCGGGCGCCGTGGACCGCAGCGTCGTGGGCGAGTCGGATGTTCCGGGGCTTGACATGCAGGCGTGCGGCGTTCCGGGCCCGGCGGGAGAGGCTGTGGGCGCGGCGACGTTCCAGGAGCTTCTTGACGTGGTGGAGCAGCGTATCGAAGCGGCTGTTCGCACGCTTTCCCGCGGGGATATAGCGCCTGATCCGCGTGGCGAAGACCCCTGCGGCCATTGTCCGGTCCTCACGTGCGAAAGGAGGCGTTGATCCATGGACTTGCGTACCTGCACGCCCGGTCAGCGCGAAAGCATCGAGCACGTGAAAGGACCGTTGCTCGTGTCTGCGGGGGCGGGATCGGGCAAGACCTTCACGCTCACGCAGCGCATTGCGTACGCGCTGCTGCCGGAAAGCGGGCCGGCAGCCGGCGGCGTGGACGAAGTGCTGGCCATCACGTTCACCGAGAAGGCGGCGGCTGAGATCAAAGCGCGCGTCAAGCGCACCTTGCGCACGGAAGGCCTGGTCGAAGAAGCGCTCAAAGTGGACGGAGCCTGGATATCCACCATTCACGGCATGTGCGCGCGCATCCTGCGCACCCATGCGCTCGATTTGGGGATAGACCCTGCATTTGGCATTGTGGGGGACGCGGAGCGCGCGGATCTGGTGGCCGACGCCATCGACGCGGCGCTCGGCGACGACAACGACATCATCGCGCGCGGGTCTTATGCGGCGCTGTTCGACGAGTATCCCGCGCGGTCGTCCTTGCCCTCGGCTCCGTCGGTGGCCTCCATGCTGGCGACGTTGCTGGACAAAGCCGCCAGCATGCGCGGAGGCCTTGACGCCGTGGACTTCGGACCCGAGCCCGCATGCGCGTCTGCGCTTGCGCGCGAGCTTCTGCTCGCGTACGAAACGGTGCAGCCCGCCCTCGAGCAGGCGGGCGGCAGCGCTACGGCCGAGCGTGCGCGCGGGCAGGCCGCGGACGCGATCGAGGCCCTTCAGGCATTTCTTTGCCGCTACGGCTCCGTTGCGGGGCCTGCCGCCGGAGCGGACAACATAGCGGCCCTGCGCGCGCTGGCGGGCGCGCTCGAAGGGTGCCCGCGCATCGGGGGCAATTTCAAGGCTACCGTGAAAGAGGCGGTCAAAGCGTACCAGGCCGTGTACGAGGACGCGGCTCGGCAGATCGCGCTGGGGCTGGCTTTCCCGTTGGCGGCCGACCTCAAAGAGCTTGCGCGCGAGGTGTCGCTGCGCTACGAGCAATCCAAGCAGGCGCTGTGCAAGCTGGACAACGACGATCTGCTCACGCGCACGCTGGCTGCGTTCGAGCAGCATCCCGACATCGCTCGCCGTTACGAGGACCGCTTCAAGCTGGTCATGGTGGACGAGTTCCAGGATACCAGCCAGTTGCAGATCGACATGATCGCGCGCCTGTCCGGCCCGCGCTTCGCCCACCTGTGCACGGTCGGGGACGCGCAGCAGTCCATCTACCGGTTCCGCGGAGCCGACGTGAACGTGTACGAGGCCCACAAACGCGTCATGCGCTCGGCCGACGTGAATGCGCTCTACGTGGAGCTTGCCAAGAATTTCCGCAGTCACGCCGACGTGCTCTCGTTCGTGGATCGCGTGTTCGAGCAGCCCCAGGTCTTCGGCGACGCGTTCATGTCGCTCGAACCCCACGATGCGCGCCCGTCGCGTTACCGGGGAAGCGCACCGCGCATCGACCTGGTGCTGGCCGTGCAGCCGGCGGGGCGCGGCACGGGCGTGGGCATCGACGACGTCAAGCGCGCCGGTGCGCGGGAGATCGCCCGACGCTTCGCGTCTTTGCGCGAGGACGGGCATGCTCCGGGCGACATGGTGGTGCTGTTGGGCAAGATGAGCCGTGCGGGCGTGTACGCCGAAGCGCTGCGCGCCGAGGGCTTCGAATGCGTGGTGACGGGCGGATCGCAGTTCGCTTCGGCGCCTGAGGTTCGCGTGGTGGCGCGACTGCTGGAGGCGCTTGCGAATCCGGCGAACACCGCTGCTCTGTTCGAGGTGCTGACAAGCGACATGGTTCGTCTTTCGGCCGACGATTTTTTGGAGCTGGCTACCGAGGAGGACCCGGATACGGGCAGGGTGCGCCGTCGCGACCTCGATCGGGGCTTCGCGCGGTTGGCTTCCCGCTCGGACGAGCTTGTTCCCCGGCTGGCCCATGCCGTGCGGCTCTTCGACCGCGCGCAGCGTTTGGCGCGGGTCCTTCCCGCGTCCGCCGTGGTGCGCGACGCCGTGGTTCGAAGCGGCTGGATGGCGCGCCTCGAAGAGCAGGGGGCCGTGGGAACGGCATGCGCGGCCAACGTGCTGAAGGCCGTTCGCCTCATAGAGTCCGTGGAGGCCGAGCACCATGCCGGCCTGGCTTCGACGGCCCGCATCTTCGCCGGAGAGCTGTCGGTTGGCTTGAAGGAGTCGCCCGGCGCCCTGTCCGGCGCTGGCGGCGACGTGGTGAAGATCATGACCATTCACGCCTCGAAGGGCCTCGAGTTCCCCATCGTGGCGCTTGCGGACTTCGCCGACGGGCGCGCGGGCGCGGGCAAGCTGCTGGTGGAGGCTTGCGGGTCCGTGGCGCGGGCTTCGCTTGCTCCCGGCGCATCTTTGGATGCGTTCGAGCAGGTGAAGAGCCGGTCCAAGATGTCGCTTGCGGGCGACTTGGAGGAAAGCGCCGACCTTGACGCGGCCCGCGCGTTGGTCGAGGGCGGCGGGTTCGCGTGCGCCGAGGGCCGAAGCGGCTCGTGCACGCAGTCCGCCTACCGCGCGACGCTCGCGCAGCGCGCGGCGGACGAAGAGCTGGCCGAAGCGCGCCGCAAGCTGTACGTGGGGCTTACGCGCGCAAGCGAATCCCTTGTGGTTGTTATGGACGCGAAGGCTCCATCGGCGGGCAAGCCGCCTGCGTACGCGGCTCTCGTAGACGACGTGCGCAGCGCGTTGTGCGGCGTCGCCGACTTCCCCGAAGGATCGGCGCAGCTTCCGTATGGCGGAAGCGAGCCCGCGCGGTTCGAGCGGGTGCTCGTGCAGCCGGATGCCTTGGAAGAGGGCGCTTTGCGGGATCGGCCCGAGCAAGCCGTCTTCGTCGTGCCGTCGCCGCCCGTCGACGCACCTGCGTGCGAGCCGTGGAGCGCCGGGCGCGGCGACGTCTTCTCCTATTCGGCCTTGGCTCGGGAAGGCGAGCCGACGGCCCCGGCTCTTCCTGCATCGGAGCGCTCGGGCTTGGGCGATGGGGACGTTTGTCCCGACGGCAAGCTGATGCGGGAAGATGGGGACGCGACCGAACGGTCGCTCGACGCCGATAAGGCTACGGGGCTGGGCAGCGCGTTTCACCGTGCGGCCCAGTTCGCCGTCGAAACCGGCCGCGTTCCCGACGAAGCCCGCCTGAACGTCTTCGCCGCCGCCTTCGGACTGACGCCTTGCCAGAAGGAGCGCTTGCGCTCTGCGTGCGCCTGCTGGTTTGGCAGCTTCACGTACGCCGAGGCTTCCTCCTGGCCGCTTCGCCGCGCCGAGGTGCCGTTCTTCGAGCGCGTGGGGGAGGGCTTTCTCGAAGGCGAGATCGATCTTTTGTGCACGGACGGGCCCGAGGGCGCCGCGCGCCGCGCGCTGGTGGTCGACTACAAGACGGGCGGCAGGGACGAAGAGCCGCTCGATCTGGTGCGGGAGCGGCATCTGCTTCAAGCGCAGTGCTACGCGTACGCCCTGCTTTGCCAGGGGTATCGCGATGTGGAGCTGAGGTTCGTGCGCGTTGAGCGCGCGGATGCGCAGGGGCAGCCGCAGGAGGTCTCATACCGCTTCTCGGCCAAGGACCGAAGCGATCTTGCGCAAGCGGTGCTTTCTGTACGGGGATGAGCGGCGGTTGTCGCGAACTGCTTCGGGCGCGACGGGCGTTTTTCAAGCCCGAAGCAGTTTCGGCAAAGCTCTAGTATGGCAGGAAGTCCGCCTGAAAACCATGACTAAAAAACTAATATAATATTTGCTACGATAAGGCGGCTCGGCGGCGTTCGAAGGGAGAGATGCAGCGGTCTTGATCGACGAGCGCCCCGAGCCTCTATGCCTGGCGGTTGCGGCGTCCCAGGCGCTCGTAGGCCGCCGTCACCTGCAGTTCGTACTCCTTGCGGGTGCCTTTGACCACGGTGTCCAGAATAAGGCCGCTTGCAAAGGCCAGGATGCCCACGAACACGAGCGCCACCGCCAAGAGCGCGGAGGGAAGCTTGGGAACAAGACCCGTTTGCGCGAACTCCACGATGACCGGCACGCCTGCAATGAGTCCCAGGACGCAGAACAGCAGGGCCAGCCAGCTGAACAGGGCCAGCGGGCGGTAATCTTTGAACAGGGACAAGATCATGAGCAGCACCTTCATGCCGTCGGAGAAGGTGTTGAGCTTCGACTCCGACCCCTCGGGCCGGTCGCGGTAGTCGATGGGCACCTCGACGATGCGCCAGCGCTTGTCCACGGCGTGAATGGAGAGCTCCGTTTCGATCTCGAAGCCGGGGGAGAGCACCGGCATGGTTTTCGCGAACACGGCGTTGTAGGCGCGATACCCGGTCATGACGTCCGAGAACTTGAACCCGTAGATCCACTTGATGAGCACGCGCACCAGATCGTTGCCGAATCCGTGGAAGGCGCGATCGTTCTCTTCGCCGTAGGTGCCGTTGGACAGGCGGTCGCCCACGGTCATGTCGGCTTCGTCGTTCATGAGCGGGGCGAGCAGCGCGGGTGCGGCTTCTGCCGGGTACGTGTCGTCGCCGTCCACCATGAGGTAGTAGTCCGCATCGATGTCGCGCATCATCTGGCGCACGACGTTTCCCTTGCCCTGTCGGCGCTCGGTGCGCACGATGGCTCCGTGCTCGCGCGCGATGGCGGCCGTGTCGTCGGAGGAATTGTTGTCGTACACGTAAATGTCGGCGTCCGGCAGGACGCGCTTGAAGTCGTCGACCACCTTTCCGATGGTCACGGCTTCGTTGTAGCAGGGGATGAGCACGGCTACGGTTGCGCGCTCGGCGGTCGTCTGGGTGGCGGTGTTTTGCTGCACGGTCTTCTCCTCGGTTGAATTGTCGATCATCCTACCCGAAACCATCGCGGCGCGCCAGATGCCCTTGTGATTCTCCGGATGAAACACGGTTGGCAAGCTGTTTCCCAACAGTAAGGTAGCGCGGGGTTCTGCGTGCTAGAATGCGGAAACTCTCAACGATTCCGATAGGTGGCGTATTTCCTCATGGAGCTGCTTAAACGCTCGAGCGAACGCAGGGGCGTCGCCCTCTTGGCCCTCGCCCTGGTTCTTGTGCTCGCGTGCTCTCTTGCATATACGGTCGTGTCTTCGCGCTCGGCTACGGATGCGGCCATTCGGTCCGTGAGCGAGGTGTACCTTGAGGAGTTGAGCGACCGCGTGGCCGCTCATTACGAGGCCAGCATCGAGAGCAAGTTCGCCCAGCTTGACACGTTGGGCACCTCGCTCGACCTCCTTCGCCCCGAAACCGCGGATCAGGTGGCCGCCGTGCTTGCCGACCAGCAGCAAAACGACCAGTACCTTTCTCTTGCGCTTCGAGCCAGCGATGGAAGCTACTGCACCGCGCAAGGGGCTTGCGACAGCCTTGCCGCGGGTACCGCCGCTACGCAGAGCATTTCAGAGCTGCGCACCTACGACAGCGGGTCCATCACGATCATGCGCGACGACGCGGTGATCTTGGTTGACGCCATACCTCCCATCACCTGCGGTTCGGTCACGTACACGATGGCCATCGCCAGCTTCGACGCTTCCCGGCTGTTCGATCGGATCGACTTCGGCATGACGAACGGGCGCTCGCGGTCGAGCGTGATCACGACGGACGGAACCTGCATTATCGGAGGCGACCCGGGTGGCTTGGAGGACGGGAGCAACCTGTTCGACCAGCTGGGCAGCTTTTCCAGCCTGGAGGACGGTTACGGTATCGACGATGTGCGCGAGGCCGTGCAGAACGGGCGGTCGTGCCTTGTGCCGTTCACGTCCGCCGAAGGATCGGGGCACCGCTACCTGTACTTGAAGCCCATGGAGGGCGGCGACACGTACCTGTGCACCACCATGCTCTACGGGGCGGTGGACGACAGCATTGCGTCTTTGAGCGACGTGCTGCAGCAAAACGCCGTGATCATGGGCGGCGCGCTGGCGCTGGCCGTCGGGTCGATCTTCTTGGTGTACTATCTGCTAGCGCGCCGGAACACGCGCTTGCTGGCCGACGAGAAGGCGCGCGCGGAAAGCGCGCTCGACCAGGCGCAACGCGCGAACCAGGCGAAAAGCGAGTTCCTTTCGCGCATGTCCCACGAGATCCGCACGCCGATGAACGGCATCATGGGCATGACCTCTATCGCGCTCGAGCACATGGGCGACGACGAGAAGGTGCGCGTTTGCCTGGAAAAAGTCACCATGTCCTCGCGCCACCTGATGGCGCTCATCAACGACATTTTGGATATGAGCAAGATCGAAAGCGGCAAGATCGAGATCAAAGACGAACCGTTCGATTTCCGCGCGTTCGCAAGCGCGCTCACGGCCGTGTTCGAAGAGCAGGCCGCCGAAAACGGGGTGAACTACGCCACGCGCGAATCCGGCGATCTGCCCGATTTCGCCACGGGAGACGTGTTGCGGCTGAACCAGATTGCGTACAACCTGGTGGGCAACGCCTTCAAATTCACCCCCGAAGGCGGCAGCGTGACCTTGCTGATCGAGCGGATGACGGGCCCTGAAGACCGTTCTTCGGGGCTTCTGGCGCAGGAGGGTCCTGACGATAGCGCTTCGGGACGTTCCCGCGCTGCTTGCGACGACGCTCTATGGGTGCGGTTCTCGGTCATCGACACGGGCTGCGGCATCGGGCCGGAGCATTTCGAGAGCATATTCTCGCTGTTCGAGCAGGGAGACCCCTGCACGGCTCGGGCGCATGGCGGAACGGGGCTTGGCCTTGCCATCACGAAGCGGTTCGCCGAGATGATGGGGGGTCGCGTGGGGCTTCGGAGCACGCTGGGGAAGGGGTCGGTGTTCACGGTCGAGCTTCCGCTGGGCCAGGCGTCCGGGAAGGGGTCGGCTTCGTCCTCGGTTGACAGCGGGCTTTCGGAATCTTCGTCGTACGACTTCGGCGGCGCGCGGGTGCTGGTGGCGGAAGACAACGAGCTGAACCGCGAGATCGCCATCGAGATTCTGTCGATGGCGGGCGCGTGCGCGGTCACGGCCGAAACGGGCGCTCGCGCGGTTTCCGTGTTCGCCGAATCCGAGGCGGGCTACTTCGACCTTGTGTTGATGGACGTGCAGATGCCCGAGATGGACGGATACGAGGCCACCCGCGCCATTCGCGAGCTCGACCGCCCCGACGCTCGTTGCATTCCCATTCTTGCCATGACCGCCAATGCTTTCGTGGAGGACGAGGAGCGCAGCCGACTGAGCGGAATGGACGGACATCTGAGCAAGCCGCTTGATATCCGCCGGGTTTATGCCACAATGGACAAGTTTTTGAAGAGGGCGCGTAAAGAAGGCGGCGCGGCAACCTAGGCTGGTCCCGGCTCTTGCGAGACGCGGCCCTGGCGGACGGAAGGACGGCGGAACGTGAAGAAGCTGATCGCTCAGATCATGAAGTTCGGCGTGGTGGGCGTGATCGCCTTCGTCATAGATTACGGCTTGCTGGCCCTGCTCACCGAGGCGTTCGGCATCAACTATCTGGTAAGCGCCACCGTTTCGTTCACGGTGTCCGTGGTGTTCAACTACGTGGCCTCCATGCGCTATGTGTTCAAGCATAAAGAAGGCATGAGCCGTCGTCGAGAGTTCGTCATATTCGTGGTCTTGTCGGTGATAGGCTTGGGCATCAACAACTTCTGCATGTGGGCGGGCGTTGAGCTTTTGGGCGTGCACTACCTGGTGGTGAAGATAGGCGCCACGTTCGTCGTGATGGTGTGGAACTTCGTCACGCGCAAGAAGTTCCTCGACGCCGGCGACGAGCCTGGCGAGATCCTGTCCGACGTGGAGTGAGGCGCGCCCGCGCGGCGGGTTGCGGAAAACGAAAAAGGCCAGGCACGTGGCCTGACCCGATGATTCAACTGGTGCCCTTGACAGGATTCGAACCTGCGGCTTTCTGCTCCGGAGGCAGACGCTCTATCCCCTGAGCTACAAGGGCACGTTTGTCCTGTTCAGAAGTACAAAACCAGTGAAATCATCCTGCTCTTTCGAGGGATGACCACCTGTCCGGCATCCAGGCATCCTGCCTAATTCCACATGCCGTCAGTACCTCATAATCGAACTTTTACATGATAGCAGTTTGTCAGCACTCTTCAAGGCAGAAAAATAGTCGGCATCCACTTTGCACTTTGCACGCCGATTTCCCCTAGCGTCCTCAACCGTGCGGCGGTACTTGTCTCAAGGGTAAAACGACACTCGTTCCGCTCTAAGAGCTTTGGAGACTTAATGCAATTCGCCTATAGGTTCGAGTCGATAACATCCATGTCGTACCAGCTGAACAAAAGGCCGCGTCCCGATTTGTGGTGCATCAAGGGCCATCGCTGGAATCGCCGGCCACCCCTGCTCGATGAATGCTGCCCTTGCTCGCCCTCGGGGTCAATCGCCGCCGAGATTATCTCGACGGCGGCCTGCCTTGCAGCGAGCATGGACTCCTCGCTCGGCGTCGATCCCTCGGCTCTTCTCCATGCGTGGGCAGGCAACGGCTTCGAGATGACGCAGCTCACCGACCGCTCCTCGTCGGCCTCGATGAGCACCGCGCCCGCCAAGCGGATGAGGGACTCGCGCGAAGGGAAGCCCTGCACGACGTTGGTGCGCCGCTTGATCTCGCGGTCGGCCCGCTCCTGCACGTTGTCGGTGCGGATCTTGGTCCTGTGCGACACGGGGAAGGCCGGGTAGGCGAGAGCCTCCTCCGCCTCCAGCAGGACCCCGCCCGCCGACGGCGACGGCTTCGTGTTTTTGATAGCTTTTATTTTTAGGAAATCACGGGATAAAAGTTTCGGGTTTCACGACGATTGTTTCGCCTCATAAGCAAAGGCGCCGACCACCTCCAACGGATGGCCTAACTTAGTCATTGCTTCGGTAATCGACTCAAGGAGGCCGGAAAGGAAATGATCGGCATGTCAACTA
>NZ_DBFOSR010000049.1:0-7490 GCF_048427265.1 Paraeggerthella sp. | reverse complement strand
CGGTCTTGCCCAGCGTGCCCGCATGCTTGTCAAGAATTCTTCGCGATTATTTGGAAAACAATGGACATTTTGTAGTTCGTTTGCCTTCGATATTTGTTTTACCTGCGCAAACGTATGTCAATACCTATGGATACTCCCGGATGCGTGGCGTTTGACAACCCTGATAGCGGGTGGTAGAGTTCTCGTTCGCGTCTTAATGACGTGCGTTTTCCTGTGTGAATCAGCTGAGCACACAGGAAGGCGATGCGACAAGCGATTCCTTATTTCAGTATAAAGGCAATCGGACAAGTAAGAGGTAAAAGGAGAGAAGCTTTGCCTACTATCAACCAGTTGGTCCGCAAGGGCCGCAAGCAGTCGGTCGACAAGAAGAAGACACCGGCTCTGAAGGGCAACCCGCAGAAGCGCGGCGTGTGCACCCGTGTGTACACGACCACGCCGAAGAAGCCGAACTCGGCTCTGCGTAAGGTCTGCCGCGTGCGCCTGGTGAACGGCATGGAGGTTACGGCCTACATCCCGGGCATCGGTCACAACCTGCAGGAGCACTCGATGGTGCTCATCCGCGGCGGTCGTGTTAGGGACCTCCCCGGTGTGCGCTACAAGGTCATCCGCGCAGCGCTCGACTGCTCTGCGGTGGACAACCGCAAGCAGGCTCGCAGCCGCTATGGTGCCAAGCGCCCGAAGTAAGTAACCATTAAGTCGCGCGGGCCGCGAAACCGCAGCTTCCCAAAGGGGGAGGCGACGGGGGCCTAATGGACGGAAAGAATGCCGTCTCGAAGCGCGCAGGAACAAAAAGGAGAACACATGCCGCGTCGTGCAGCAGCAGTCCGCCGTGAAGTACAGCCGGACGCCCAGTACAACAACCGCCTTGTCACGCAGTTGATCAACAAGATCCTGCTTGACGGCAAGAAGGCCACCGCCGAAGGCATCGTCTACGGCGCTTTCGCCATCATCGAGGAGAAGACCGGCGGCGACCCGCTGGCCGTCTTCAAGAAGGCTATGGACAACGTCCGCCCCACGCTCGAGGTCAAGCCGAAGCGTGTCGGTGGCGCTACCTACCAGGTGCCGATGGAGGTCAACTCCCGCCGCGCCACTACGCTTGCGATCCGCTGGATCGTCGACTTCTCTCGTAAGCGCAAGGAGCACACCATGAAGGCCCGCCTGGCCGCCGAGATCATGGACGCCGCCGAGAACACCGGCGCGTCGGTGAAGAAGCGCGAGGATCTGTACAAAATGGCCGAGTCCAACCGTGCGTTCTCGCACTACCGCTTCTAAGGGGGCACGCGCTCATGGCTAAATCCCCTCTGAACCAAACGCGCAACTTCGGCATCATGGCCCACATCGACGCGGGCAAGACGACGACGACCGAGCGCATCCTGTACTACACCGGCAAGACCCACAAGATCGGCGAGGTGCATGACGGCGCCGCGACGATGGACTGGATGGTGCAGGAGCAGGAGCGCGGCGTGACCATCACCGCCGCCGCTACCACCTGCTTCTGGGAGAAGGACGGTGCTGAGTACCGCTTCCAGATCATCGACACCCCGGGCCACGTTGACTTCACCGCCGAGGTCGAGCGCTCCCTGCGCGTTCTCGACGGCACCGTTGCGGTGTTCGACGCCGTTGCCGGCGTGCAGCCGCAGTCCGAGACCGTGTGGCGTCAGGCCGAGCGTTACGGCGTGCCCCGCATCGCGTTCATCAACAAGTACGACCGCGTGGGCGCCGACTTCTTCCACGCCATCGAAACCATGAAGGACCGTCTGGGCGCTGCCGCTATCGCTGCTCAGATGCCCATGGGCGCCGAGGACAACTTCTGGGGCGTCATCGACCTGGTCACCATGACCGCATGGGACTTCAAGGCCGACGACAAGGGCATGACCTACCCCGAGCCCATGGACGCCATTCCGGCCGAGTTCGCCGAGGAGGCTGAGCTGCGCCGTCAGGAGCTGATGGAGGCCGCCGCCGACTGCGACGACGCTCTTATGGAAAAGGTGCTCATGGAGGAAGAGGTGACGGTCGAGGAACTGAAGACCGCCATCCGCAAGGGCGTCATCAACTGCCAGATGAACCCCGTGTTCGTGGGCTCCGCCTACAAGAACAAGGGCGTTCAGGAACTGCTCGACGCCGTGGTGGACTACCTGCCGAGCCCGCTCGACATCCCCGCCATCAAGGGCACGAACCCCGATACGGGTGCCGAGGAAGAGCGTCCCGCCGACCTGAAGGCGCCGTTCAGCGCGCTGGCCTTCAAGATCATGACGGACCCGTTCGTGGGCAAGCTCACCTACCTGCGCGTGTACTCGGGCAAGCTGGATTCCGGCTCCTACGTGATCAACGCGTCCAAGGACAAGAAAGAGCGCATCGGCCGTCTGCTGCAGATGCACTCCAACCAGCGTGTTGACATCGACTCCTGCGGCGCAGGCGACATCGTTGCCGTCGTGGGTCTGAAGGCTACGTCCACGGGCGACACCCTGTGCGACGACAGCGCTCCGGTCATTCTCGAGTCCATGGAATTCGCCGAGCCGGTTATCGACATCGCCGTCGAGCCGAAGACGAAGGCTGAGCAGGACAAGATGGGCGTCGCGCTGCAGAAGCTGGCTGAAGAGGACCCGACGTTCCGCGTGTCCACCAACCAGGAGACCGGCCAGACCATCATCGCCGGCATGGGCGAGCTGCACCTCGAGATCATCGTCGACCGCTTGCTGCGCGAGTTCAAGGTCGAGGCGAACGTCGGCAAGCCGCAGGTTGCTTACCGTGAGACGGCTACCAAGCCGGTCATGGGCGCCGAGGGCAAGTTCGTTCGCCAGTCCGGCGGTCGCGGCCAGTACGGCCATGCGGTTATCAACATGTATCCGCAGGAAGAGGTCGGCAAGGGCTACGAGTTCGAGAACAAGATCGTGGGCGGCGTCGTGCCGAAGGAGTACATCACCCCGATCGACAAGGGCATCCAGGAAGCGCTGAACTCCGGCGTGCTGGCGGGCTACCCCGTCGTGGACATCCGCGTCGAGCTGGTTGACGGTTCCTACCACGATGTCGACTCCTCCGAAGCTGCGTTTAAGGTGGCCGGCTCCATGGCTATCAAGGACGCGCTGCGCAAGGGCGGCTCGGTCATCCTCGAGCCGATGATGGCCGTCGAGGTCGAGACCCCCGAGGAGTACATGGGCGACGTTATGGGCAACCTGTCCAGCCGTCGTGGCCAGATCCAGGGCATGGGCGACCGCGGTAACGCCAAGACCATCAAGGCGAAGGTTCCGCTGTCCGAGATGTTCGGTTACGCCACCGACCTGCGTTCTGCGACGCAGGGCCGCGCTTCGTACACGATGCAGTTTGATTCGTACGATCCGGTGCCGAAGAACGTGGCGGAAGAAATTATCAGCAAGGCCGGCGGCAACGCCTAGGGCGTGCGCGCGAGCATAACGGAGGTAAAGTAAGTGGCTAATCAGAAGATTCGCATCCGCTTGAAGGGGTACGATCATGAGATCGTGGATCAGTCCACGAAGCTCATCGTCGATACCGCGCAGAAGACGGGTGCCAAAGTATCCGGTCCCATTCCGCTGCCGACGGAGCGCAACCTGTACTGCGTCGTCAAGGGCCCGCACGTCGACAAAGATTCGCGCGAGCAGTTCGAGATGCGCACGCACAAGCGCCTGATCGACATCCTGGAGCCGACCCCCAACACGGTCGATTCCCTGATGCGTCTCGATCTCCCCGCCGGCGTCGACATCGAGATCAAGCTGTAAAGGGGGATGTGCGATATGATCAACGCCATCTATGGTAAGAAAATCGGCATGACCCAGATCTTCGGCGAGGACGACCGCGTCATCCCCGTGACCGTGATCCAGGCTGAGCCGAACAAAGTGTGCCAGGTGAAGACGAAGGACAGCGACGGCTACGAAGCTGTGCAGCTGGGCTTCGGCACCATCAAGGAGAAGAAGGTCAACAAGCCTATGGCTGGCCACTTCGCCAAGCAGGGCACGGAGCCCACGCGCTACCTGCGCGAGGTTCGCGTCGAGAACGCCGGCGAGTACAAGGTGGGCGACGAGCAGACGGTTGCCGCTTTCGCCGAGACGAAGAAGGTCGACGTCACGGGTACGTCCAAGGGTAAGGGCTTCGCCGGCGTTATGAAGCGCTGGGGCTTCCGCGGCGGTCCGGGCGGCCATGGTGCGCACTTCCATCGCGCTCCGGGTTCGGTCGGCCAGTGCGCTACGCCGTCCCGCGTGTTCAAGGGGCTCAAGCTCCCGGGTCACATGGGCGTCGACACCGTCACCGTGCGGAACCTCGAAGTGGTGCGCATCGACGAGGAGCAGAACCTGATCCTCGTGAAGGGTGCCATCCCCGGCAGCAAGAACGGCATCGTTCGCGTCCGCATGGCGTAGAGCGCGAATTGAAATAAGGAGCTTGAACAACATGACGACTATCGACATCAAAGACGCGAAGGGGAACAAGGCCGGTTCTGCCGACCTGGCCCCCTCCGTGTTCGGCATCGAGCCGAACGTGCCCGTCATGCACCAGGTTGTGCGCGCTCAGCGTGCGTCCTGGCGCCAGGGTACGCATGACACGAAGACCCGTGGCGAGGTCCGCGGCGGCGGCAAGAAGCCGTGGCGCCAGAAGGGCACCGGTCGCGCCCGTCAGGGTACCATCCGCGCTCCTCAGTGGGCTGGCGGCGGTACCGTGTTCGGTCCGCATCCCCGCAGCTACGCCTTCCGCGTGAACAACAAGGAGGTCAAGCTGGCGATGCGTTCCGCGCTGTCCGCCAAGCTGGCCGACGGCGAGCTGCACGTGATCGACGGCTTCAACTTCGAGAAGCCCTGCACCAAGGACGCCGTTGCCATCCTGAAGGCCTTCGGGCTTGAGGGTCGCACGACCATCGTGATCTCCGATGACGACGTGAACGCCTACCTGTCGTTCCGCAACATCCCCACGGTGAACATCCTGCCTGTTGGCGCTGCTAACACGTACGAGATCATCGACAACAAGGCGATCGTGTTCACGGCTGCCGCTCTGAAGCGCATCGAGGAGGTGCTTGCATAATGAAGGATCCCCGCGAGGTTATCATCCGCCCCGTTATCACGGAGCACAGCTACGACCAGATGGAGAAGAACACCTACACGTTCGAGGTGGCCAAGGACTCCAACAAGGTCGAGATCCGTCAGGCCATCGAGGCTATCTTCGACGTGACGGTGGTCAAGGTGAACACCCTGAACGTGAAGTCGAAGCCGAAGCGCGTGCGTTACCAGCTTG
Source organism: Paraeggerthella sp. (assembly GCF_048427265.1). Classification (NCBI taxonomy): domain Bacteria; kingdom Bacillati; phylum Actinomycetota; class Coriobacteriia; order Eggerthellales; family Eggerthellaceae; genus Paraeggerthella; species Paraeggerthella sp. The sequence continues at coordinate 2,255 of NZ_DBFOSR010000049.1, read as the reverse complement.
GTAAGACCCGCACGTGGAAGAAGGCCATGGTTACGCTCAAGGAAGGCGACACCATCGAACTCTTCGCTTCATGAGGTAAGTGTTAACTGACCAGGCGTTTAGTTACTTTAGATAGACCCCCAGGCGGATTTCCCCCGTCCGGGGGTCTTTTTCGTATTCTATGCGGTCGACGAGTGTTTTCAGGAAGCCGTTGACCTCCTTCTCGCGTCCCTCGTAGTCCGACAGCGACGCGATGGCCTCCTTGGCGCGCACCACCTGCTCGCGCTTCCTGGGCGCGCTCGCGGCGTCGAAGCGGGCGGCGTCCGTCTGCTCGAGCGTCCGTGCCAGCCTTTCGTCGTGCACGGCCTTGCGCTCCGCGAACTCCTCGTCCGATATGAGACCCTTCTCGGCAAGTCTCATGAGGTTCGCGAGGGCGTTGCGGCACTCGCGCTCGTCGGTTTCGAGCACCTTCAACCGCTCGGAGGCGGCGACCTGCCTGCCGTCGTTTCCTGCGATCGATGCTTCAACGTCATGGGCGGCCGCTTCGAGCGCCGAGATGGCCAAGGGGATCACGTCGTCGAAGTACGCTCCGATCGCCCAGCATTCGTGCTTGTTCGACTTCGGATGCTGGTAGCGCAGCCTCGGCTGCTTGTTCGAGTGCACCGTTTGGAGGCTCCTGCCGCACCCCTTGCATACCAGCAGGCCGGCGAGCGGGTTTCGCAGCTTGGTACCGTTAGGCTCGCGGCTCTGCGGCACGTAGGCGATGACGTCGTTCGCCGCCTGCCATAGATCCTCCGGCACGGTGCCTTCGTGCAATCCCTTCACGATCAGCGTCTTTTCTGGGCAGAGCACTCTTGTCTTGCGGCGCTTCATGCCGTCGTCGAACTCGACGACCTGCTTCCTCTCGAACCATCTGACGTAGCCCTTGTTCGCTGGATTGCGTATGATGCGCCGCACCGTGGACTGGTCCCAGTTCCGGTTCCTAGGGGAGGGGACGCCGCGCGCGTTGTAGTCGTCGGCTATGCCCTGCACCGATCGCGCCCTGCTCGCAACGTCGCGGTACATTTGGACCATGGCGGGGTTGTCGGCGTTTGGCACGAGCGTGTGCTTCCGGTCGATTGTCGCTTTGTCCCATCCGAACGGGGCGAAGGATCCGACGTACTGCCCGTCGTGGACGCTCCTGACGCGTCCCTCCTGCAGGCGCTTCTTGATCATCTTCAGCTCGATGCGGCCGACCATGAGATGCACTTCCATGGTGTCCTCGTCGTTCTCGTCGGCAGGATCGTAGATCTTGCCTGGCGTCACGATGAGGGTGCGCGTGTACTTGAACGCTGCCATGATGGTGCCCTGGTCGACCATGTCGCCGCGCGTCACGCGTTGCATGTCTATGGCGAGCACTCCGTCCCATGCGTTCTGCATGACCTCTCCCAGCAGCTCCCGCATCGTCTCGCGGTCCTGGAGACTGTCGCCGGATACCAGCTCGCGGAACACCTTCGCCACTTTGATGCCGAGCGAATCCGCTAGGCGGTACAGCTCCGCCTCGTGGCGCGCGAGCGTCTCGAACTTCCCGATTCGCTCGGCCTCCATGTCCTCGCGCGATTTGCGCAGCAGCATGGCGTACCTTCCGCTTGCAGGCAGTCTCGTGGTAGAATACACGACGACCCTCCTCTCGTAGGATGGTTATTCGTTGAGCCTCGCGCTGGGTGGCAGCCCGTATGCGCGGGGCTTTTGCTGGCTATTACTGCAATTCTATTTGATCCGCAAATACACCAGGGAGCGAAATGCTTGCGCCCATTGTCGACGTGTACGTAAATAGTCCGATGCATGTACCGTATAGATTTATCATGTCATCTTCGAGGATACGTGAAGACATAAGCTTGGGATCGTATCCAGCAAAGACCACGTCGCTGTAACCTCCGTCTGTTGCGATCCTGAGATTGATTTCTTTTGCCGACTCAGACACTTGCAGTACTTTTCCGCTTACTACAATTTTTTGGCCCTTGTAACTATCGGGATTGCGAGCAAGATCAACATATGGGATTGCGGCATAGTTCGCCGGATTGAATACCTCTTTGAGTCCATTTGATGCAGTTGATAAAGCGGCATTTGCTTTTGTTACTTCATCTTGAGTGGCGTTCTCCTTATTGTAGACAGCTTGGCCGTTTTGTATCGCAGATGCCATAGCTGCATATGATTCAGGTGTATATGATGCTTGGTCTAACGCGGCAAACTTATCAAGCGATGCCTTTAAAAGGCTCTTATCAACAGGCTTTGGT
>NZ_DBFOSR010000048.1:0-9660 GCF_048427265.1 Paraeggerthella sp. | reverse complement strand
TCGGTGGCCAGGCGTATGCGAATGGGGACGTTTTCGACTCCGGACACGGCTGCTCCTTGCGTTGGTCGAGTTGCTGCGGCGTTCATGGTAGCACGTCCGCGAATCGTGCGAGGGCTTCGCGGAAGGGTCGCGCGTTCGCATGATCGGATCCGCTTTGTCGGATCCGCTACCGCATGCGCACGAAAAATCGCGTTCCGCTGTTAAACCAGGATTGACACGTACTAATGTACGCTACCTTTTCAAACGGCCGGGCGCGATCAGCCGAGATGAGGGGCCTCCCGGCGGACGAAGCGCGCTTTCGGCCCCCCGGTGCGGCTTTCTCGGGACGCCCCCATCTGGGCTATGTCAATGCTGGTTTAACAGCGGAAATCGCGTTCGCTGGCAGGTTCTGACGGTTTGCGGTCGTCGGACGAGCTTGCGATTTTGACGCCGCGTGTCCGGCATCGCGTTTTACCAGGTCAGAGAAGCGCAGTGATTTATCGAGCGCTCGACCTGTTCGTGCGGGCCTGCCATGAGGACCCCAAACCGCAAAAAACTGCCAGCGAACGCGATTTTTCGTGCGCTGCCAAGCCTGCAAGGGCCGGACGGGGGCGTTTCGCACGCCTCAAGCGGCAATGCGCGTCACCTTGCAGCACGGCAAGGGCGCTTCCCATGCGGACGGGAGGGTGAGCCCGTTCGCTTGCCCGAAACGCGTGCGGAAGACGGCTTCGAAAACAAAATGCAATATATACTTGTCATTTTTCCCAATATGCAATATATTTATGACATTGCGTACAGAATATTAGGCATAACAGGAAAAGAGAAGGTGATTCATGGGAGGGAAAAAGAACTTGCGCATGAAGGCGGCGCGCGTGGCGTGCGGCCTTTCGCAAGCCGAGTTGGCGGCGGCGGTCGGAGTGACGCGCCAAACCGTCGGCCTTATCGAAGCCGGTGGGTACAACCCCACGCTCAACCTGTGCATTGCGATATGCAAGGTGCTGGGCGCAACGCTTGACGACCTGTTCTGGGAAGAAGGAGAGTAGCGATATGAAGCTTATCGAGCAGTGGAGGGCGTACGTCGGCCCTGTTGACGAACGGGTGGAAGCCGAGTCGAATCGTATTTACAAAGTCGGCTTCATCATGTTGACGTTCGGCCTTCTTGTGGCGCTTGGTTACGACACCATGGTCAGGCAGATCGTGTGGATGCACGAGATCGACATGACGGGATCGGGGGTTATGCAGTTCGATATGTTCCACGTCATGGTGGTCTCGTGGCTGCTGCTGACGTGCCTTGCGTGTGCGGTGCTTCAGAGTCGCAAGGGGTTCGCGGACGATGGCAACCGCTTTTCGGAAACCGACCGCTTCCCTGGCGGATACTTCGCCTTGGTGTCGGGGCTTGCGGCGGTGGTCGCGGGCGTCCTGATCGCACTTTTGCGAGTCCTCGCCGAACTCCAGGTACTTGGTTCGGTTGGCGCCTCCGCATGGTTTGCCGCCGCAGTGCTGGGGTTGTCGATTGCGGCGTTGCTGTTCGTCCTGCTTGTGGTTGCCTTCTACGTTTCGTTCCGCGCGGCGAAATCCCGTCGCCGGGCAATCGGGGCCCTGCTGGACGACTAAGGCAGCTGCACGTTTTTGCGCTTGCAGCCCGATGCCCCTCGTTGCGCTGCGGAGGGTATCGGGTTGCGGAAACCTCGTGCCCATACTTTGTTAATTGAAGGGAGCAGGCTTGTTGCTGGGCCGCCGTTAGGGAATACTGCGCATGCAGGAGGCGCGTTGCAGCGCCGGGAATCGAACGGCGCAGGCGCGCCGGGGGGAGGCGTGCGTGGCGGGTTGGCCCCAGAACAAGCGAATTCATCGCGGTCGGTCTCTCGGTTGGATCGGCGTAGCTGCGGTGGTCGTTGCATCGGCCGTTGCAACGTGCGCGGTCGTCAGCGCAACGGACGCTTTCACAACCCGGCACGAAAAACCGTTCCCGGTAAGTTCTTCCATGCGCGAAGAGCGTGGATCGACCGATGCCGTTCCTGATCGATTAACGAATTCGGATCCGCGCGCGGCAATAGAGATCGCGCGTTCGGCGCTCGATGCGGCGCCCATGACAGATCTTGTGAGCGTGTTCGACGCTGCAACGGGTGCTGCGCGCGAACTTGACAACAAGGAAGCTCCCGAGGTGGTGCGGGCTGTCGACGCGTTTCACGAAGCTGGCTATGAAGTTGGGTTCGTCGTATATGATTTCTCGGTCCAACGTGGCATGAACTACAATGCTGACGAGGCGTTTTTCTGCGCGAGCACCATGAAAGCCCCCTTTGTTGTCTATGCGGTGCAAGACGAGATCGACCTTGGCTTTGCTTCTTTCGAAGACATGGTGATCGAAGACGTGGCAGTAGAGGGCACGGGCGTCATGGCTTTCGACGATAAGGAAGAGTACCGTTTGGAAGACGTGCTGGCCAATGCCATCGTCCATTCGGACAACACCGGCTACGCGTTGTTGCGCGAGCGCTTCAGTTACGGGAACTTCGAATCGTGGTGCGCCGCCGCAGGCGTGGACGCATGGGCCTGGGAAGGCGAGTGGTATCCGTATTGCACGCCGCTCGACCTGGCCAAGCTGTGGTTGAACGTAGGGTCGTACGTGGCTGCCGGGCAGGGCCATGCCTCATGGTGCGCCGGTCTTTTGTCTCAGACGGACTCCTCGTTTCTGCGCGCTGCGCTCGGTGCGCGCGGCACGGTGCTTTCGAAGCCTGGATTCGAGATAAACACTCCCCAAACGGGCGCCGGAGCTCTCAACGATGCGGGCGTGGTGCTTGCCGGGGACGGTCCGTACGTGGTGGCTATCATGTCCGATGCCGACTACGATAGCGATTACTTTACAGACAACGAGCGCCTGATCGTCGACTTGGCAGCTGCATTGGGCGCCGCTCGTGATAAAGTGCTCGTTCATCCTACTGTTCAGGAGGTTCGTTCGTGAGGGTTTTTTCTCGCGCTGCGCTTTTGCTTGCTGCGGTGCTGACGGCGATTGTCTTGGCGGGCTTTGCCGCGCTTGGATGCTTCGCGTGGGCTGACGAGGACGCCCAGGCGAGCGCCGCCCAGAAAGCGGTCGACGACGCTCATTCCAGCTTGAGCGCTGCCGAATCCCGCATGGCCGCGCTTTCTTCCGATTACGATACGCTCAAGCAGGAGATCGACAAACTTCAAACGCAGATCGACGACATGGCGGCGGAAGTCTTGGAGGCTCAAAAAGCGGTGGTCGAGGGGCGCGCTGCGGTGGGCAAATTGGCCGTGTACGAGTATCGCACGGGCGGCTCGGCGCGCTCCCTTGTCGAGCTGGTCTTGGGCGCAGGCGATTTTTCCGAGCTTCTGCGCAACATGTCGTATTTGAGCAGCATCATGACGTATCAGGCCGATGAGGTTGCCGCGCAGCAGGAGCGCAGCAAGCGTTTCCAAGATCTTGCGGATAGCTTGAACTTCCAAAAAGACGAACAGGAAAAGAAGCTGGCGGAGTTGGAAGCGAAGAAGGCGGAAGCGCAGAAGGTGGTGGCCGACGCGTCTTCGCGACTGCAGAACGCCGAAAGCGACCAGGCTTCTCGCTTGGCCGAGCTGCAGCGCAAAGCAGAGGAGATGGCAGCTGCCGGCGCGGTGACGGATCCGGTGGAGGTCGAGGACGCGAACACGGTGGACAGGCCTTCGGTGGTTCCTCCGTCAACGCCGGTGGAGCCCGATCCGGATCCCGTTGTTCCCGATACCGGTGGCGGATCCGGTGGTGATTCCGGCGGCGGATCCGGCGGCGGCTCCAGCGAATCGCCTGGTGAAAGCACTGCCGGATGGTCGACGGGCGTGGCTTCCGCTTATGGAGGATCCACCGATCCCTACACGCCCAGCCCCGGCATAACGGCTACCGGCGCCGTTTGCGACGACTGGTCGATGGGCGTGGCCGTTCCCATGGCGTGGCCGAACTACTGGCAGTACTACGGACGCACCGTCGAAATATCCTACGCAGGGCAAACCGTGTTCGCTACCATCAACGATTGCGGCGGCATGGACGGAGGCCGTCGTTCTCTTGATCTGCAGCCCGGCGTGTGGAAGGCGTTCGGGTACTCGTCGTGTCTGGACTGGGGCTTGCGCACGGTCAGCTACCGTATCCTGTAGCGTTTCGCCTCGTTTCGCCGTTCGGCCGCGGGTCCTGCGTTCTCCCTCTTCGCGGGCCGGAATCTCGTGCGCCGGGGTGGTGCCAGTGTCAATCGGCGCGGGGCGCAGTTCGCCGCTTCGTCGTGGAATATCTCCTCACGTTCGACGAAATGCGCTATACTGCATCGTTACATGCGAAGACGAAGACAGCGCCGGGTAGCGGCGCCGCCTCCAGAGACGGGTCTCATCGGCTGAAAGGACCCGGGCGGCCAACGCGGCGATTCCCTTCCGAGCAGCAAGGCTGAACGCGGGGCGCGCAAGCGCGGACGTGCAGTAGGCTTTGACGGGGGCTCCCGTTACAGAGCGTAATGAGCGGGCGGCCAACGGTCGCGTGCCTTGCCTGGTCATCGCGATGTCCGGTCGAGCGTGCGCGCAGGTCGTCAACCGAGGTGGTACCGCGAGAGCCTTCTCTCGTCCTTGGATTGGGAAGCAATTCCCTCAACCAACGGCGAGAGAAGGCTCTTTTGTTTTTCGCCGCCGATGAGCGCGTTCGCGCGAGCTGCGGCGGCGTTGCAAAAAGAAGACGGAAAGGGAGCGCGAAACATGGCAATCGTGGACGAATTGGAGGCCTTGCGCACGCAGACGCTCGACGCGATCGCTCAGGCGGGCGAAACCGCCGAGCTTGAGCACGTGCGCGTGGCGGTGCTGGGCAAGGCGGGCACGCTGACGGGGTACCTGCGCAGCATGGGCCAGGTGGCAAAAGAGGAACGCGCCGCGGTTGGCAAAACCGTGAACGAGGTGCGCGTGGCCGTGGAGGAAGCGTTGGCCGCCCGCAAGGCCGAGCTTTCGGCTGCCGAGCTCGAGGCCAAGATCGGCGCGAGCGCGGTTGACGTGACGCTGCCCGGACGTGCTCAGCAGATGGGAACCCGTCACCTCATCAACCGTATAACCGACGAGGTCAGCGAGATTTTCCTTGGTTTGGGCTACACGGTGGCGCAGGGTCCCGAGGTGGAGACCGACTACTACAACTTCGAGGCGCTCAACGCTCCCGCCGATCATCCGAGCCGCAGCTTGGCCGACACGTTCTACGTGGTCGACCGTTCCGGCGAGAAGGCTGCGGTGCGCGGCGAGTCCGACGTGCTGCTGCGCACGCAGACCTCGGGCGTGCAGGTGCATGCCATGGAGGATCAGGACCTGCCCATCTACATCATCGCTCCCGGTAAAGTGTACCGTCGCGACGTGGCCGATCCGTCCCACCTTCCCCAGTTCACGCAGATCGAGGGCTTGGTTGTGGACAAGGGCATCACGTTCGGCGATCTCAAGGGCACGCTCGACTACCTGTGCAAGCAGCTGTTCGGCGAGGAGCGCAAGACGCGCTTCCGCGCTCACTACTTCCCGTTTACGGAGCCCTCGGCCGAAGTGGACGTAAGCTGCGGCATTTGCCACGGCGAAGGCTGCCGCTTCTGCAAGGGCACGGGCTGGCTGGAAATCCTGGGCTGCGGCATGGTCGACCCGAACGTGCTGTCCATGTCGGGCATCGACCCGGAAGAGTACTCCGGATTCGCGTTCGGCATGGGCGTCGAGCGCATTGCCTGCCTGAAGTACAACGTTCCCGACCTGCGCATGCTCCTCGAAGGCGACATGCGCTTCCTTCGTCAGTTCTAAGGAGCCGCAAGCTATGAAAATATCTTTGAAGTGGTTGAGCGAATACGTCGAGGTACCGGGCGACGTCAAGGCGTTTTGCGATCGATTGGACCTGACCGGTACGGGCGTCGAGGCTGTGGAGAAGACGGGCGCGTCGTTCGACGGCGTGGTCGTGGGCTACGTGGAGACGTGCGAGCAGCACCCTGACAGCGATCACATGCACGTGACCACGGTAAACGTGGGCGCGGACGAACCGGTGCAGATCGTGTGCGGCGCGCCGAACATCGCGGCCGGTATTAAAGTGCCGGTTGCCACCATCGGCACCGTCATGCCCGGCGATTTCAAGATCAAGAAGTCGAAGCTGCGCGGCGTTGCCAGCTGCGGCATGTGCTGCTCTCAGCGCGAGCTGGGCATCGGCGGCGATCACGAAGGCATTTGGATTCTTCCCGAGGACGCGCCTGTGGGCATGCCCATTGCCGAGTACCTGAAGATGTCCGACACGGTGCTCGATCTTGAGGTCACGCCGAACCGTCCCGACTGCTTGAGCGTGGTCGGCATGGCGCGCGAAGTGGGCGCTATGTATCGCACGAACGTTGTCAGCCCGCTTGCCGACATGGCTGGCAAGCTGGAGGTTGATGCGAGCGACCAGCCTGTTGATCAGGTGGTTCGCGTGAGCATTGAGGATTCGGTACGCTGCCCGCGCTATACGGCGCGCGTGATTCGCGGGTGCAAGGTGGGGCCGAGCCCCGACTGGATGGTCGAGCGCTTGGCCGCTATCGGCCAGCGCTCCGTCAACAACATCGTGGACGTTACCAATTACATCCTGTTCCTGTTCGGCCAGCCGCTTCATGCGTTCGACCTGGCCAAGCTCTCGGGCGCTGACGGATGCGCTTCCATCGTGGTCCGTGCGGCCGAAGACGGCGAGAAGCTGGTTACGCTGGACGGGGAAGAGCGCGCGCTCACGTCCGACATGACCGTCATCGCCACGCCCGAGCTCGGCGCGGTGGCGTTGGCCGGCGTCATGGGCGGCCTTGACACCGAAGTGACCGAGGACACCGTGGACATCTTGCTGGAGGCTGCTGCGTTCGAGCCGGGCCGCACCAGCCGTACCAGCCGTAACCTGGACCTGATCAGCGAAAGCTCCATGCGCTACGAGCGCGGGGTGGACGACCACGGCATCGACGAGCGCTCCGCTGCGGCCGCTGCGCTGATCGTGGAGGTCGCAGGCGGTCGCGTGAGCGCCGCCGCAGCCAACCAGCTCGGTATCGTGGACGAGTGGCCGATGCCGTCGCAGGCTGTCGAGCTGGAGTTCCGCGTTCCGCGCTTCTGCGCCATGATGGGCGCCGACATTCCGCGCGAGGACATCGTCGACATTCTCGAGCGCTTGGGGTGCTCGGTCTCGTCCGCTGACGGGGCGGACGTGCTGGCCGTGGTCGCGCCTACGTTCCGGCCCGACCTCGAACGCGAGATCGACCTGTACGAGGAAGTGCTGCGCCTGTGGGGCATGGATCGCGTGCCTTCCACGTTGCCGGGCGGCCCGGGTCGCGTAGGCACGCGCTCCGCGCTCGAGCATGCGCTCGATACCGTCAACGACGTTATGCGCGCAAGCGGCCTGAACGAGACCATGACGTATTCGTTCGCCGAGCCGGGCGACCTGGGTCGCCTGCGCATGTCCTCTGAAGGCTTGGGGGAGCCGGTCGAATTGATCAACCCGCTCAACGCCGATCAGTCGGTCATGCGGCAAAGCATCGTTCCCGGTCTGCTTCGCAGCGTCGCCTACAACCAGAGCCGCGGCGTGAAGAACGTCCAGCTGTACGAAACCGGCCAGGTGTTCTTCGCTCACGAGGGACGCAAGCAGCCGAAGGAGCGCCGTCGCGTGGCTGGCGTGCTGGCCGGCGCCATGCGCGATGCGGGATGGAACGAACGCCCCGACGCCTTCGACTTCTTCGACGGCAAGGGCGTTGTGGAAAGCCTTGCGCGCGAGCTGGCCATTGCGAAACTTCGCTTCAAGGCCCTTTCCGCCGAAGAGGCCCCGCATCTGCAGCCCGGACGCGCGGCCGAGGTGCTGGCGGGCGGCACCTCGCTCGGTTGGGTAGGCGAGCTGCATCCGCTGGCCGTCGATGCGTACGAGGCAACGGCACCGGTGGTGGCGTTCGAGCTGGACGTTGACGCGCTGGTGAAGTCAAGCCGCGCGTCGCGCGATTACGTGGACGTGCCCACGTTCCCGGCCGTGTCCATGGATGTGGCGTTCGTGGTGGACGAGGACGTTGCGCACGAGCGCCTCATGCAGTGCATGAACTCGGCTGGCGGCAAGCTGTTCGAGGACGCGCGTCTGTTCGACGTGTACCGCGACGAGCAGCGCGTGGGCGCCGGCAAGAAGTCGATGGCCTATGCGCTTACGTATCGCGCGGTCGATCGCACGCTTACCAGCGAGGAAGTCGACAAGGCTCACGAGCGTCTCGTGAAGAAGGTGTGCGGGGCGACGGGTGCCGAGGTGCGCGGTTAGCGTTTCGGTCATAATAGACTAATCGAGAGTATTGCGCGGTTGCTCGAGAGCGCCGCGCAGCCAGACGGCGGGAGCAATCCCGCCGTCTTCGCATGGGGGAGGCGACCAGCATGAACCAGAAGATCGCGATCATGACGGATACGAATAGCGGCATCATGGCCGAAGAGGCTCAGAAGCTCGGCGTGTTCGTCGTGCCTATGCCGTTTGTCGTAGATGGCGAGGAGGGCTTCGAGGGCGTGAGCCTTGACGCCGATCGGTTTTACGAGCGGCAGCGTGCCGGAGCGAACATCGTCACCTCCCAGCCTTCTATCGTCGACTTGGGGGAGCGTTGGCACGAGCTTCTGGGCACGTACGACGATATCATCTACATTCCCATGTCAAGCGGGCTTTCCGGGTCTTGCGAAACGGCATGCACCCTGTCTCGGCACTTCGAAGGCCGCGTGCACGTGGTGGACAACCAGCGCATCTCGGTCATGCAGCGCGAGTCGGCGATCGACGCGCTGCGCTGGGTTGAGGCTGGGCTTTCGGCGCAGGAGGTTTGCGATCGCCTTCATGCCACGAAGTTCGACGCGAGCATCTACATCATGGTGGACACCATGGCCTACCTACACAAGAGCGGCCGAATCACCCCGGCAGCTGCGGCCATCGGGTCGGTGCTCAAGATAAGGCCGGTCCTGCAGATTCAGGGAGAAAAGCTCGACGCGTTTTCGGTGGCCAAGTCCACGAAGGCGGCGAAGCGCACCATGTTGAAAGCGCTTGCGCGCGATGTGGACGAACGTTTCGGCGGTGTTGGCAACGTGCATCTTTACGTAGCTCATACGGATCGTGACGACGACGCGCAGTCGCTTGCGCAGGATATGCGGGACCAATTCGGCAGCGACGATGTGTTCGTGGATCGTTTGCCGCTGAGCATTGCCTGCCATGTGGGCCCCGGTGCCCTGGGCGTCGGGTGCGCGAAAATCCAAGACTAGGGCGCATGGCGGCGGTTCGGCGAAGCGTTGCGGGTTTCTGGCGGCGCGCGCTCGCCTGCCGATGGTCGCCCTGCCTTAATGCCCGGGCGACGCCTTCCCCGTTGCCCCCTTGCCGGCCCGCTGCCAAAATGGAAGAGTTTTGTTGGTCCTTAAATTAGGATAAAGGGAAGTGTCAGGCGATTGACCTGGTGCGATAAAAAACTCCCACGGAAGAATCGCCCCAACAAGGCGAAAAACCGCCGCAAAACTCATCCGTTTTGACAGCGGGCGCAAGGCATCGTTGCAGTACTTTGGTTGGCGCGCGTTTTCTGACTGTTCGCTTTCGCTAACAGCGGTACAATGGGCCGCGAAAGAAAGGATGCGCGTATGTATGATGGACTGATCAGTCCGGGCCGCAACGACGAATGTTGGTGCGGCAGCGGCAAAAAGTACAAGAAGTGTCAC
>NZ_DBFOSR010000047.1:0-4094 GCF_048427265.1 Paraeggerthella sp. | reverse complement strand
AGCCGCCCCGGCCCAAACGCAAGCGCAGACCGCGGGGGAGGCGGTCTGCGCTTGGACGAGTGAAACGAGGAAACCGGAGAAGTTGGTCGTTTCATCACGTAGTACTTTAACGGCAATATTATCCTTTGTCAAGGATAATATGAAATAGAGGGAACATTGTCCGGAAACGCGCCTGGAAACAAACCTCGCTTGAACTGTCGACGTAATCTCCGAAGCCTCACGCCACGAGGATGGGTCCGGCGAAGGAATCATCTGCTATCCTGTGATAATTGATGTCCGCATCGGCGATGGGCGCAGGCGGGATTTCGAAGGCCCACTTACGCTGCGCCGTAGCAGCGGTATTGTACGACTCGCCCTCCGGTACGCCGGCATTGGCGGCTTCCGCATCCTTGTCGGCTTTGCTCGCTGGCGAGCACGCCGCCAACGTAGCCGCGCCTACGGCTCCAACAGCCGTGACCGCCGCTCCCTTCAGAAAGTTCCTGCGATCGAGATCCATGCTGTCACTCCCTTCCGTGCGAGAATCGCGCCTCCCTCCGGCGCTCCCCTTCCCCGCAACGCTTCACACCCTATCCCGACAGCGCAACGCTCTGCATCCCCCGTTGAGGGGGCACCTGGGGAAACGCGCGATTGGCCCTTTTCGGGGGATAGTCGCAGCTGCAAGAAAACAAGCAAAACGGGAACATTGGTTAGGAAAAACGAATCGAGTGTCGCCTTCCTCGCCGATACGAAGAGAAGCCCTCATTTCCTCGGCCGATGCAAAAGCGCCCGGTTGTTCCCATGTTGGTCTTTCCGCGAATGTCGATGCGGATACCATCTCGCATGCTTTTAGCCTCGGGGGCTGGCGCGGAGCACGGCGAGAGCTCTCTTCGCCGTCTCGCAACACTCCCGGAGGCATATTCCTTCAGCGTATGGGTTCTTCCTCACGTACTTCGCCCACTGCGCCAGCATGGCCGCGTCGCCGGCGACATCGTCGAGCACCTCGGCCCAGCGGACGATAGCAGCTTGGCTGCCCCTCTTCTCGCAAGTCGACGCCAGGGCATCCCCCAATGTCTCCATGTCGACATCGTCGCCCTTGGCACCTAGTAGAACATGGACGTCGTAGAAGTCGCGCGGGCGGGTGTTGGCGACGCCACGGGAGACCACGGTCTCGAGCTTCTCCGCGAGCACGGTCTCGATCGGATATGCCATCAGGCTGATCTCGCCCTCCCCGAACAGCAGCGGATAGCTGTACTCCACTGCGTCTGGCGTGATCCTGTCCCCGGTGGTAACGTCGACCGTCAGCGGAACGGACATGGGCGCGTAGTTTGCCCTGAGGTGCACGCGGACGCCCGGATAGTCGTCGGCCACGCGAACGTCCTCGGTCCTGTCGAACTCGAACTCCCAGTCGTCGTCCGCCTGGACCGCCATGATCTCGCGGAATGCCCTCTCCGCGGACTCGTGGGTGAGGGCGAATCCCCTGACCGTCGTGTCCAGGTCCATGGTGGTCCTGGAGCTGACGCCGACAAGGGACGAGATGAGCACGCCGCCCTTGATGACGACGTTGTCCCTCCACGCCGATCTGGAAAGGCGTTCGAGCAGCCTTTCCAGGAGGTAGTTCTGCATAAGCGCCTGGGCGGGGATGCCCGCCTCCTTGGCCATGCTGTTCACGCGGGCCTTGAGCTGCATCGCGTTTTTCGTCCTCACAGCAGCACCTCCAGGTACGTGCGGATCTTCCTTTCGACGCCGAGCCTGCGGGCGTACTCGACGAGCTTCGCAACGTCTCGTTCGGGGCTTCTCGCATAAGCCTGCATCGCCGGGGTGACAACTTGCGAGTCCACCGTGCCTTGGCCCCTGACCAGGTCGCAAAGCGTCCTCTCCAGGTCGTAGGCCCTGACAACGTTGCCGTGCTGGGTGGTGAGCTCCGTGAGTCCGAGTTCGAGCACCTCGTCGGCGCAGGTGCGGCAGACTATCCCCGCCTCCCTGGCGGGCGTGGCATTGTAGCCTCTTGGGAATGTCATGGCGAGGAAGAAGGGCGCACGGTCGGTCATGCCGTGCAGGAACAGTGCCGCGTCATCGGAGAAGACGCCGCGAGCGAACCGATACTGAGCGACGAGGTAGGGGTCCTCCCAGGTTTCCGGGAGGGCGTAGAGACCGCGCTCGACCTGCACCAGCTCGCCCTTGCCGACGGCCTCGGCGAGTTTCCTCCTGGGGATACCGGCGGCCGTCGCCTGCGATGCGGACACGTAGCCGTTCTGGCCTTTCGCAATCTCGACTAAGGTCATGGCCACCCTCTTTCCAAAATGTACATCTATGCTGAATATTATTGCATATTAAGCTTGATAGTACAATTCAGCACAACAGAACGATACCTCCTACGAAGAAGAACTCCGCAACATCCGGCGACGTGGCGCAATGCCAACTCGTGCCGCCTGCGGCAACGGAAATTTGCAACCAATATAAAAGACAGCAAACAGCAAAAAGGGGCCGTCCCATGTTAGACGAAAACATCAAGGCTCTCCGGAAGACAAAGGGGCTTTCCCAGGAAGAGCTCGCCGCACAACCGACGCCGACAATTCCGCCGCCAGCACGGCAGCGGCACAGCAAGGGCATGTTGCTTTGGCGGGTTCGAGGAAAAACACGCCCGTAAGCTGGTATTATAAACATGCGAGGAAGCAACGCCTCGCACGAAAGACGAACTGAACGGATGCGCACGCGCTCATCCACGGGAGAGGAGACAGCCATGGCGAACAGGAACCTTGCCAAGAGCCACGAGGAAACTTGCGTGCTCGTCACGGGAGGCGCCGGGTTCATCGGTAGCCATACGTGCGTGGAGCTGCTGAATCAAGGATACCGCGTGGTCATCGTCGACGACCTGAGCAATTCGAGCGCCGTCGCGGTCGACCGCGTTCGTAGCATCACCGAACTTGCCGCCGACGACGATCGCTTGGCATTCTACGAAGCAAACATCTTGGACCGCAGCGCCTTAGCCGCCATCTTCGAGGAAAACGAGATAGACGCCATCATCCACTTTGCCGGATTCAAGGCCGTAGGCGAAAGCGTGCAAAAGCCGCTCGAATACTACTGGAACAACTTCGCAGGCACGCTGGCCCTGTGCGAGGTCGCGCGCGACCATGGCGTGAAGAACATCGTATTCTCGTCGAGCGCCACCGTGTACGGCGAGCCGGAGTTCATTCCCATCACCGAAGATTGCCCGAAGCACGACGCGACCAACCCCTACGGCTGGACGAAAAGCATGCTCGAGCAGGTGCTGACCGACCTGTACGTAGGCGACAACGAATGGAACGTCGTGCTGCTTCGCTACTTCAACCCCATCGGTGCGCACGAGAGCGGCTTGATCGGCGAAGACCCGAAGGGCATCCCGAACAACCTGCTGCCGTACGTTGCGCAAGTTGCCGTCGGCAAGCTGGAATGCGTCGGCGTGTTCGGCGACGACTACCCCACGCACGACGGCACGGGCGTGCGCGATTACATCCACGTAGTCGACCTGGCACGCGGGCACGTGGCAGCGCTCGATTGGATGGGCGGCAAAGTGGGCACCGGCAAGGCGAGCACCGCGGGAACGCTGGCCGGAACGCCGGCAGAGGACGGAACGCGCCGCGGCGTGGGCATCTTCAATCTGGGCACCGGCACCGGGTCGAGCGTGCTCGACGTCGTGCACGCATTCGAGCGTGCGTGCGGCAAGAAGCTGCCGTACGAAATCAAGCCGCGCCGTGCAGGCGACGTAGCGGTGAACTACGCAGCTTGCGACAAAGCGCGCGAGGAGTTGGGATGGGTTGCACAGTACGACCTGGACCGCATGTGCGCTGACAGCTGGCGCTGGCAGTCCACGAATCCCGACGGCTACGCCACCGCGTAGCACACCGCAGCAAAGAAGGGGCCTCGGCCCCTTCTTTTTCTTTTGACATCGACGGAAGCAAGGCTTATAACCCCTCCCGCCCCGCACCGCCTTCTCCCATCTACAGGGAGTCTTTGTCTCGCTTTTCTTCGTACATTGCGCTGTCGGCAGCATCGAAAAGCTCTTGGTAGGTTTTGCCGTCCTGCGGGAAAAACGCCGTGCCAACGCTCATTCCCAAGTCGAATCCCATCTCAAGGGA
>NZ_DBFOSR010000046.1:0-7528 GCF_048427265.1 Paraeggerthella sp. | reverse complement strand
CCCAAGTTCACGCCGCGCGACCCCGTCGTAGTCTTTCCGTTCGACAAGTACTCGGCAAAGCGCGGGGCTAGACTGGAAAAGTACGCTTGAACCTCATCCGCGCGCGGCGTGGTGCGAACGTATATCTCATACCCATCGAAGTCCTGCTCGACCAAATCGTAGAGTTTGACGGTATCTATAGTAAGCGATGTGGCATAGTTGGCCGACTCCGCAGCAGGCAAGGACGCGTCCTTGCCCGACCACTGCACGCATTCACGCAGATCGCGTCCGAGATTCGTATTCTCCCACGTCCAAGCACCTTGGTCCAAATAGCCGGCTCGTTCGCCGTTGACCCATATTTCGTATATCTGATACTGACGCTGTTTCCCGCTTGCCTCGAACGGTTTTCCGCCGGACCACAGCAACTCGTTGTTTCCAGGATTGACCATTCCGCTTACGTCGATAGAACTTCCCACCTGAGACGTGTACGAGCCTGCGGAAACGAATACGTTAGCTTGCTGTTCTCGAGCGTCCGCAAGTTTCACCCAGGCTCCCGAATACGACTGCCGCGTTGATTCGATATTCTCGGCGGCAAGCACCGAAGATGTTTTTATTCCCGCCGCACTAAGCTCGAACGTCACCTCGGTCGATATCATGGAAATACCCGTAACCGGCGGCTCGCCTGCAGTTGTGACCAGCTTCACCGAAGGATCGGCATAGACGCCCGATATATGAGCGGCGCGCGATTTGCCGCCATTGTTTTTAGCCTCAAGAGCAGGATTGGTTACCAAAACCGAAAGCTTCGCCACCTTTTCAGGCCACTTGAAATAAGCAGATGCCGTAGCAGGAACGGATGTTTTCTCCAAGCAGGAAACTCGCGCATCCGCGCGAATATCACCCGCTGAGCTCGACAAAGCACCAATCGTAGCAGCAAGGTCTCCTTGACCGCCGGCCTCTTGCAAGACGCGCTTCAAGTCGTTCAGATCGATTGCGTACACGTCAGCCTGAGCAGCATCGCCCTTCAATCCCAGGGAATACACTTTGGTTTCTTTCACCGTGTTGGAATTGGTCTTGGTCTCCGATCCCGCTTGCACGGTGTACGAGGTTTCCGTCCCGTCAAGCCCTGAAAGTGAAAGAACGCTCGCGCCTAGAGACACGGTCACTTCGATAGAGGTTTTCCATTCGGGGTTCCTTGACAGATTTTTATCCTGCACGCACAACTCGCCGTTTTCGTTCAACCACACCACGGGGTTTTGCAGAGCAATTTCAGGAGTTGCCCCGTGCGGAGTGGAGTCGGCATATCCAATCATGTAATCGGCAGCCATGCGCGCGGCCCGGTCACGCGATCCCCCCGCTTCGTAATACTCTTGCGCGGCATTCGTGCTATCGGGAGCGAAGCTGAAGAACCCGCTTTTTCCATCCGCGTAAAACACGCTGACCACTGTCGCCGTGGTCACATTGAACTCTATGATGAAATCGCCCCGGCGAACGCTATCATCCACAGCAAGAGGAGGGACGATACTGCTCTTTCGGGCTTGGTCAGCCGTGATGTAGAACGTATTTTGGGCATCGGTCGGCCTTCCGTTGATCGTGCTGGGAAGATTCACGGCCTTGGTCTGGGCTAATCCCTCGGACTCGACGATCGACCACCACGCGCTTGATACCTTTTTAGCCGTCATCTGGGATTGCGCAGCATTTGCTATCGACTCGGCGGCGTTGTTCAGCTCGACCATGCGCATGTTGTTCTGAGCGCTTACGATAGAAGGGAATGCCAGTGCTGCAAGCACCAAAAGAATCGCTACCGACAGCAACAGCTCGGCAAGCGTAAACCCTTTCGTATGTGCCTGATGCGCTTTTACCAAAGAAGCATCCCTATCTCATTCGTTCAAGTTCTTAACTAATTGTGCTGGTATGATACCACCACCAGGCATAAATGAGACTACATTACTACGACAATTATAAAGACGGTCAACGCTCGATCGAAATCGGCGGAAACGAGCCACCCGGCTCCTCGAAGCGGCGACAAAGTTTTGGAAAACAGACTGGTCCGACCTGCGCTAATAGCGGTTTTACAGCAAGAAGCCCCTCCGGGAAACCACGTGACCGCGGCCTCGCTTTTTCTCACGCGAAACCAAATCGCCCGAGCAGCGGGGCTTCGCTTTGCGAAACCTCGACGCTCGGGCGACACTGCATTGCAAGATGTTCGGGAGGTGCTGCGTTGCAGCATCGCTTTCAAGAACCTCGCGAAGGGTGCGGCAGTTAGCCGAAAATCAACTGGCGCTCCTCGCCAACCAAGGACGCGCGCGCCTGATCGCGCAGATTGTTCACGCCGATGAAGAACTGGCGCATCATCACAACCATGAGATAGCGGCCCTTCGGCGTAAGCGTGAACTCATCAGGCGTATCGCGGTCGAATGCTCCTGCCGCCTTCATGAACCCAACCTCTACGGGAAGGCCGCGCTCCACCGTGCATCCGAAATCGCGCTCGAACTGGCGCTTGTCCAGCCTCAATCCGAACAGCTGCATCATGAAGCGGTACCGCATGCGATCATGCTTCGAGAACTCCGTCTTTCCCATAAGCGACATACGATCGGAAGCGATTGCGGCATTGTAGTCGTTCACGCTGAACGTGTTCACGTACAGGTTCTTTCCCAAATACGTGATACCGCCGCTGCCGATAGCCGGGTACTCCTCGTAGTCCACAACGTATTCGTCGATCATCGCACCATCGCCCGCAGCACCCGTACCGCGCTTATTGAACGTCCAAGCGCTTCCGTGCTCGAACAGCGGATCGGAACCACCGGCAAGCAGTTCGCTGATAATCTCGTAGAAGCGCCGCTCGCGCTGGTAATCAACCTTGCCAACCGTCCTGGCCAGAGAGCGCGCGACGCTCGGAGAAGCCATCAGCGGATAGAACGTAGTTTGGCTGGTCCCGCTTTCCACCACGCGTTCGATATCCTTGATCAACACGTCTTCGGTCTGCGCCGGGAAATTGAAAATCATGTCCACGTTCAACGACGTGAAGTACGGGCTTGCATCCTGCACGCGCGCCAAGATCTCGGCGGCGCTTCCGTACTTGTCGTAGCGATCCATCTGCTTGAGCAGGTCGTCATCGAAGCTCTGAACGCCAACGCTCAAACGCTGAACGCGACCTTGCAGCTTATCCAAGTAAGAAGGGATCAGATGATTCGGGTTCGTCTCGCTGGAGACCTCGTTGATAGAGAACGTCTCGCGAGCAAGGTCGATGGTGTCGCACAGCTCGTCGATCATGATGGTCGGCGTACCGCCGCCCACGTACAGGCTGTCGAAATCGTAGCCCAAATCTTTGAGCATCATCATCTCTTTGCGCATGCTTTGGAAGTACGGTACCGCACGATCCTCGGAAAAGGGGAAACGATTGAACGAACAGTACGGGCACAAGCGCTCGCAGAAAGGCACGTGCATGTAAAGCA
Organism: Paraeggerthella sp.; assembly: GCF_048427265.1. Classification (NCBI taxonomy): domain Bacteria; kingdom Bacillati; phylum Actinomycetota; class Coriobacteriia; order Eggerthellales; family Eggerthellaceae; genus Paraeggerthella; species Paraeggerthella sp. Next base: position 4,097 of record NZ_DBFOSR010000046.1, on the reverse strand, counting down.
TGTATTTCTGACCAGGCACCGGAGCCGGAACACGGCGCTCGTCAGTGGGCTTGAGTTTCAAGTACTGGTTCGTGCATTGGCGGACTGCCGCCGTAAGCATGCGTTCAGATAGCATAGACTCCTCTGTCCAAAAAAACCGCCGCCCTTTCGGACGGCGGAAACCTTTATTCCCAAGCGGTCCGTCCAGCAGCAGCTTTTTTGCCGATGTCGGTTCGGAATTGTTTGCCTTCAAAATTGATATAGTCGCACGCTTCGTACGCCTTTTCGCGGGCTTCGTCGAACGAATCGCCCAAAGCCACTACGTTAAGAACGCGTCCACCTGCGGTAACAAGTTCCTCGTCGTAGTTCTTGGCAGTACCGGCGTGGAATACGGTAACGCCCTCTATGGCTTCGGCTTCGTCGACGCCAAGGATGACCTTTCCTTTTTCGTACGATCCGGGATAGCCCTCGCTCGCCAAAACCACGCACACCGCCCACTGCTCGGACCAGCGCAAGGTAATGTCGTCCGGACGTCCCTCGGCAACAGCCATCATGATATCTACCAGGTCGGTTTCCAGACGCGGCAGAACCACCTGCGTCTCAGGGTCGCCGAAACGAGCGTTGAACTCGATGATCTTAGGGCCTTCCGGCGTCAGCATGAAACCGCCGTACAGAACGCCGCGATAGTCATGGGCAAACGGCGCGCGAGCCGTAGCAGCGGCAGCCGTCTCCATGATCTCATGCATGGCGGCCAGTTCTTCAGGGGTAACGATAGGCACCGGCGAGTACACGCCCATGCCGCCCGTGTTGGGACCGCGGTCGCCATCGAATGCGCGCTTGTGATCCTGTGCGGTGGTCATGCAGTGAGCCTTGCCGTTGCTGACGAACGCAAGCAACGAACACTCGGGGCCCGTCAGGCATTCTTCGATGAGCACGGTGGAGCCGGCATCGCCGAACGCGCCGTCGAAGCAGGAACGAACAGCATCCTCTGCGGTTTCCAGGTCGTCGGCAACGACAACGCCCTTGCCCGCTGCCAAGCCGTCCGCCTTGACAACGATGGGGGCGCCCAATTCGCGAACGTAAGCGAGCGCTTCGTCCAAGTTCGTGAAGCTGCCGTAACGAGCCGTCGGAATACCGTTGGCTCGCATGAATTCCTTGCTGTAGGTTTTGCTGCCCTCCAGCAAGGCTCCTTGAGCATCGGGTCCGAACGTAGCCACGCCCGCTTCGCGCAGAACGTCCGCCACGCCGGCGACCAAAGGAGCTTCGGGGCCGATGACAACCAGGTCAATCGCATGCTCCCGCACGAACGCCAGCACGGCATCCGCATCCTCGGGATTCAGCCCGGCAACGTTCTGAGCAACGGCATCGGTTCCGCCGTTGCCAGGAGCTACGTACAGCCGATCGGCGCGAGGAGACTTCGCCAAGGCCCACGTGATGGCATCTTCGCGACCGCCGCCGCCCAACACCAGGATGTTCACATTCGTTCCTTTCATCAACCAACGCGTTTCACGTGAAACGCTCGAAAATCGAAAGCCTGAGAAGCTACGCGCGATCCCAGCCGCGCATGATGGTTTGGTCGCGATCGGGACCCACCGCGATAATGCTGATGGGAACACCGACGATGCGCTCAAGGTACTCGACGTAGCGCTGCGCCGTTTCCGGCAGGTCCTCGAAGGTACGGCATCCGGTGATATCGACGTCCTTCCAACCGGGAAGCTCTTCGTACACCGGCTTCGCATGGAACAGAACGCTCTGCTGCATGGGGAAGTAATCGTAAACCTTGCCGTCGCACTCGTACGCCGTGCACACCTTGATAGTATCGAATGCGCTCAAAACGTCAAGTTTGGTCAGCGCCACATCGGTCAGGCCGTTGACCTCAGCTGCATAGCGCGCGATAACCGCATCGAACCAGCCGCAGCGACGCTTGCGGCCCGTGGTCACGCCGAATTCGTGGCCGACAGCGCACATGAGCTCGCCGGTCTCGGCTTCCTCGCCTACGCCGCCATCTTCGGGAAAGCGCTGCTCGGTGGGGAAGGGGCCGCCGCCGACGCGCGTGATGTACGCCTTCTGAATGCCCAAAACGCGATCGATGGCCGTAGGACCGACGCCCGTTCCGGTTGCCGCGCCACCGGCGCAGCACGAAGAAGAAGTCACGTAAGGATATGTTCCGTGATCGATGTCGAGCAGCGTGCCTTGCGCGCCCTCGAACAGGATGGACTTACCCGCGCGCACGGCCTCGTTCAGCAGCTGCGCCGTTTCGGCCATGTACGGTTTGAGAATACGAGCGTACGGCAGGTACTCTTCGCAGATTTCTTCCACCGTGTACGTATGCAAACCGTAGATCTTCTCCAGAACGGGATTCTTCTGAGCGAGAACCGCTTCAAGCTTCAGGCGGAAGATCTTCTCGTCCAACAGGTCCTGGATGCGGATGCCCTTGCGAGCGACCTTATCCTGATAGCAGGGACCGATGCCGCGCTTCGTGGTGCCGATCTTGTTTTCACCGAGGCGCTTTTCGTCGGCGCCGTCGAAGTCTTTGTGGTAGGGCATGATAACGTGCGCATCGCACGAGATCTTGAGGTTCTTGCAGGAAATGCCCTCGGCTTCCAACATGGCCATCTCTTTGATGAGCACGCCCGGGTCGACGACAACGCCGTTGCCGATAACCGGCACTGCGTTCTCGTACATGACGCCGGAAGGCATAAGATGAAGAGCCAGTTTCCTGCTACCGTGGATAACAGTGTGGCCGGCATTGTTTCCGCCCTGGTAGCGAACCACGTAGTCGTATTCGCTCGCGATGAGGTCAGTGATTTTGCCTTTGCCTTCGTCGCCCCATTGGGCACCGATCAGAACCGTGCTGGGCATGTGCGTGAGTCCTTTCAACGCCCCGGTTTCATCATGCGGGGCAGTCCCGTAACAACCCTTGCATTATAGTATAGTTGCGCGTTCGGCCCCGCGCTTCCTCTGTCTTTATCGAGAAACCCCATCTAATGGGCCCTTATCAGCCGCATAACCGAGAAACAGGCCGGAGTTCAGGGCAAATTACAGCTCCAGCTTGTTCAAGGTTGGATCGACGGCGCGCAGGGCCTTGACCACTTCCTCATGACAGGTGAACAGAAGCACCTGCCGCATGCGCGCCAGTTCCGCAAGGGCACGCGCCGCTCCGGCGCGACGCTCCGAATCGAAGTTGACTAGGATGTCGTCGGCCAGGATAGGTATTGCACGGCCGACGTTGTCAGCCGTCATCAGCAAAGCAATACGCAAAGCAAGGTAGAGCTGTTGGCACGTCCCCAACGACAGATGAAGGGGGTCTCGGGCGGTTTTGACTGCGTCGACCACCTGCAACCGACCCTCGGCGGTCATGGCCACCTTAACCCACGCGCCATCGGTCATAACGGAAAGCAAGCGACTTGCCTGGCGATACACTTCAGGCTGGCTCTTGCTCTCCCAAGCGCCGATAGCCGTTTCGAGCATGCGCTTCGCCAGAAGCAGGCGCGCATATTCGCGGGAGCTCTCATCGATGCGCGTCTTCACCTCTTCCACTTGCAGCTTGAGCGCGTCGAATTCCCTTTCCTTGACGGCATGGGACAGTTCTTGCTTCAGCTCGCCGTACCGGCGGTTCAAATGCTCGCTTGTTTCCAACAGGCCGCTGCGCTGCTGCACCTTTTGAGCCAAAGCCGCGTCAAGCGCTTCCACGGTTCGCTCAGCACGCGAATCGATGCGCTCGAACAAGCGCTTGCGCTGGCGCTTCGCAAACGCCAAGCTTTCTTCAAGCGAACTGCGCCGCGACACAAGGGCCTGCTGCCGCTGTCGATACAGGTTGGATTCGGCGCGGGCATCCTTCGCTTCATCCAGCAACGTACGAGCACGCCGAAGCGAACCTTGCGCCTCTTCCAACCCAACCGAATCAAGCTGAGCGCGCGCCTCCCGGCGAAACGACTCCCTGCTTTCCACGCATGCTTCAAGCTTCTTCTTGTCCTGCAACATAACCCACTGCGCATCTTGAAGACGCTCTTCCTTTGCGTCGGCCTTCTTATCAGGCCGAAACAGCATCACCATCGCAGCCAGAGCCAACATGATGGCGAAAACGATCAGGCCGATGCCGCCAACGGTGAACGAAA
>NZ_DBFOSR010000045.1:0-7350 GCF_048427265.1 Paraeggerthella sp. | reverse complement strand
GCCTACCCGGCCGGAACGTACGTATTCAAGCTCGATCCTTCGTCTTTGAAAGTGGGCGAGAGCGTCTTCGCATCGGATCCGGTGAAGTGCTCCTTCGACGGCACGAGGGATCAGACGGCCCGCTTGTCCCTGAAGCTCGATTCCGAGAGCATGGCCAAGATCGAGGCTGAGAAGGAGGCCGAGCGCCAGAAGGCCGAGGAGGAGGCTGCCGCGGCGAAGGCGGCCGAGGAGCAGGCCGCAGCGGCGGCTGCCGAGCAGGAAGCAGCTGCCGCGGCTGCCGCAGTCTCGGGCGGGGGCGGCGGAGACGACGTCACGGTCTACATCACGAAGACGGGCGAGAAGTTTCACCGCGACAGATGCCAGTACCTGAAGAAAAGCCAAATTCCCATCTCGCGCTCAAACGCGATCGCGCAAGGCTACGGCGCTTGCTCAAAATGCAATCCGTAGAACGAGAAGAGGGGGCGTCTGGAAAAGGCCCCCTCTTTTTCTCCTCGCAGCATGCGGAATCGTCGTGCCGCCCCTACGCCGGGCGTATCACCAGCTCCTGGATTAGGCTGTCGTTCAGGTTGCAGGCGCCGTCGCTGCAGTTCTCGATCTGCGCAAGCGCATGGATGATGGCCCCGTTGTAGTCGGCGTAGAAGTTCACGGTGCGCTCGTTCGTCACGCGCGGGTCGCGCATGGCGAAGCCTCCGAAGACGAACTTGTTATGGAAGAACATCTCGATGGAATTGCGCCCGTACAAAAACGCGTTTTGCCGCTTCACCAGGGAAGGGCAGTAGTCGACCAGACGGCATTCCTCGGTGAAGCAGGCGGCCAGCGCCCGGTGGTCCTTCGCTTGCATCGCTGCGACGAAATCGTTGATGACCATGACTGCCTCCTAGTAGACTTTCTCGGAATTGAGTAGGGCGTCGGTGCCGCCGTCCACGAACAGGACCACGCCGTTGATGCCGCATGCTTCAGGGGAGGCGATGAACGCCATGGCGTTGGCGATCTCGATGGGCTCCATAAGGGGCTCTTCGCCGAAATGCGTGGGCACGGGAATGGCTTCCATGGCCGCGCGCTGCTCAGGCAGCATGTTGTCGGTCATCGCGGTGCGCACGTTGCCGGGCGCCACCGCGTTCAGGCGCACGCCCCGCGATCCCCACTCGGGGCTCATGCGCCGCACCCAGCGGGCAAGCGCGTACTTCGTGGACGCGTAGTACACGTGGCCGATGGCGGGATCCACGTCTTTGACCAGTTCGAGAATGCGGTCCTCGTCGGCATGGTTGTTCAGCATGCCGGCTACGTCCATGCGCGCTGCTCCTTGCGCGATGGAGTTCGACGACGTGACCGTGCAGCTTCCTCCGCGCTTTTCCAGCAGGTCGAACACGCCGCGAGCCATTTCGGTGGCGCCAAAATAGTTGAGCGATACGATAAGCGATATGGGAGCCTTGCCGCCCGAAACGCCCGCGTTGCAGATCATGGCGTCGATGCCTTCGGGGTAGCGTTCGTGCAGCTCGGCGATCGCGTGCGCGCGTCCGTCTTTGGTAGCCAGGTTCGCATTGATGTCGCCGCCGTGCAGGTCTATGTTGACCACCTCGTGGCCGCGTCCGCGTAGGATTTCGGCGGTTTTCGCGCCGATGCCGCTTGTGGCTCCGGTGATGACGTAGATGCCCATGCCCGTCCTTCCCCTTGCAAGGTGCTTGCTTCCTTGCTGACGATGGTTGTCGTTTCGCTTCGAATCGTAGCAAGTTCTTGCGCGTGAGGTTCGCTGCAGCAGGCCAGCGGTCGGTTGGTCTTCATGCGCGGGCTGCGCGATTCGGCGAGCGGCGCACGTGCATGAACGTGCGAGCCGTTGGCTTTTTGCTGTGCGCCTTTTTCGCAAACGCGTTCGCGTCCTCGTTTTCCGCTTTCTTTAGAAATCCTTGAGAAACGGCTCGTATCGTGGATTGCGAAGAAGGCGAAGGAAAGGAAGCCGGCATGAGCTACCTGCTTGAAACCAAGAATCTCACCAAGCGATTCGGTCGCGGATCGGGCGCCCAAACGGCGGTCGACCGCGTGTCCTTGCATGTTCCCGAAGGTGCCGTGTACGGCCTTTTGGGTCCGAACGGGGCGGGGAAGTCCACAACGCTCAAGATGGTCGCAGGCATGCTGCGCCCTACCGAGGGCGATATCCTATTCGCAGGTCAACCGTGGTGTCGCAACGATCTGTACCGCATCGGGTCGCTTATCGAGAACCCGCCGGTGTACGCTAACCTCACGGCTCGCGAAAACCTGCGCGTGCGCACGACGCTGCTGAGAATCCCCGAGGCGCGCATCGACGAGGTGCTGCAAACGGTCGATCTGGCCGCAACCGGAAAGAAGCGCGCGGGGCAGTTCTCGATGGGCATGAAGCAGCGTCTGGGCATTGCGCTTGCGCTGCTCGATCGTCCGCGCTTGCTCATCTTGGACGAGCCGACCAACGGGCTTGACCCTATCGGCATCGAGGAACTGCGCGGCCTGATACGTTCGCTTCCCGCGCAGGGCGTGACGGTGGTGGTGTCGAGCCATATTCTGACCGAGGTGTCGCATACGGCTGACCATGTGGGCATCATCGCCGAGGGCTGCTTGGCGTACGAAGACGAGCTTGCGCCCGGCACCGATCTCGAGCGGCTGTTCATGGACGTGTGCCGTCGGGTGGCAGTGGAACGCAGGGCTGCTGGCGAGGACGGGGGCATGCGATGAGGGCGCGGCGATCAGATGAGTGCGCAGCGAATGCGGAGCAGTCCCGCGCTTGCGCCGCCCGTACCGGGCGCCCTTTCGCGTTTGCCGCCTATGCGGCAGCTTTCAGGGCCGAAGTGCTCAAGGGCAAGCGTGCCGCACCTCGCAAAATCGCATTGGTTGCTCCGTTGCCGTTCTGCGCGATGGGCATGGCGGCGGCCGGTGTGTTCAGCGGCGGCGCGATCGGGGCCTTTGCCACGTACGGCTGGAACTACTGGTACGCGCTCATGCTCCCCGTTGCCGTCGCGCTCATGACCGCATCGATCGCCAACATCGACGCGCGGCAGAAGCTGCGGCCCGTTCTTGGGTTGCCGCTGCCCCCGTCGAGCGCGTGGTGGGCCAAGACCGCGTACGCGCTGGTGCTTGCGCTGGCGGCGAACCTGGTGGTGCTGACGGCTGGCGTTGCGGTGAACCTTTTGGGTTGCGATGCGCCATCTGCGGCGGCGGGCCTGGTCGCAGCGGTGCTGTTGGTTGTCGGAAACGCCTGGATGGTTCCGGCGGGGCTTGTGCTTACCACGCGTTTCGGCACGCTTGCGGGCATTGCGATTCCCGTCGCGCTGCAGCTGGGAGCGGGCATCGCGTTCTGGACGAGCTCCGCATGGTTCCTCTTTCCTCCGGCAACCGCCCTGCGCGCGGTGTCGCCGTTCATGGGCGTCGCGCCTTCAGGCGTGCCGCTTGAGGCGGGCGATCCGTTGCTGTCGTTCGGGTGGGAGGCGATGCTGGGGCTTGGCATCGCCGTTGCGATCTTCGTCGCGCTGGCCGTGTTCGGTGCGCGATGGTATGGAAGGAGGGAGGCGAAATGGCGGTTCGGATGACGTTCGGGCGTGCGGTTCGCTCGGAAATCGTGCGCGTGCGCCGCTCGCCGCTTGCGGCGATGCACCTGGTGATCGCGCTGGCCCTGGGGGCGGCCGCCGGTGCGTATTTCGCGAGCTCCGCTTGGGACAGCCTGCTGGGCGCCGATGCGTTCTTCCAGCTGCTGGGCGCCGGTGCGCCCCTGATCGTGGGCTTGTCGTGCGGCCTTTCCGTGGATGCGGAACGCGAGGCCGGCGATTGCGCGAACCTGCTGGGCGTGCCGTCGCGCAGGATCGCGTTCGCGGCGAAGGGCGCGGTGCTGCTGGCGCTCGGCTTCGCGGCTGCGCTTGTTGCGGCGGTGCTGTTCTGGGGGATCGTCGTCGCGGCGGGGCGGGACGCTCCTTCGCTGGCGGCGTGCCTTGCGGGTGCGTGCGGCATCGCGGCGGGCAGCGCGGCGCTGTACGCCCTTTCGCTGTGGGTTGCGCTGCGCTTCGGAAGAAACGCAGCCATCGGGTTGGGCGCAATCGGACTCGGCGTGGCGCTCGCCTCGATGGGCGGTTTGGCAAACGGGCTGGTCACCGGTACGCTGAGCGGATCGTTCGGCGCGAGCGCCGCCGTTTTCATCCCGTTTGCATGGCCCTCGCGCTTCGCATCGCTGGCCATAGAGCTGGCGATAGCCGGTCTGCTGTCGGCCGGGGCGCAGGTTGTGGCGGTACTCGTCGACGCGCTCGTGCGCATCGGCATCGCGTGCGCCGTTTCGACGATCGCGCTCGTAGCGGCGCTCCTCGTAGGCGCGGATCGTTTCGAAGACAAGAAGCTCGCCGGGGAGTAAGGCGCTCAAGGTACAATGAAGCCGAAAAGGCCGATGTCGCGCAAGGGGGCTTGCGAGATAGCGGCCTGCGGCGATGAAGGGCGAAAGGAACGGCATGGCTCGCTTGCTGGTGATCGATGACGAGAAGGCTATTCTCGATGCGCTTGCGCGTGTGCTCGAGCGGGACGGTCATACGGTGGTTGCGGAGTCCCGTTCGACGCGCGCGCTCGATCTTGACCTTGCTCGGTTCGATCTTGTCATCACCGATGTGATGATGCCCGATATGGACGGCTTCGAACTGGTGCGCCGCATGCGCGATCGGGTAGACTGCCCCATCCTGTTCCTTACCGCCAAGACCGAGGAAGGCGATGCCGTGATCGGCTACGGTTTGGGGGCCGACGATTACATCCGCAAGCCGTGCGGAGCAGCCGAGTTGCGCGCGAAGGTGGCGGCTCACCTGCGACGAGAGCAGCGCGATCACCATGTGGCGCTTGCGTTCGGACCCGTGCGCATCGACCTTGCAGCCAAAGAGGTTGCAGTCGACGGCGTTCCCGTTCGGCTGACGCCTACCGAGTACGCGCTTTGCGAGCTGATGGCGCGCCGCCGCGGTCAGGTGTTCTCCAAAGACGCGCTGCTCGAGGAGGTGTCCGGTTGGGATTCGCTGGCCAGCGCCGAAACCATCACCGCCCACGTCAGCGCTATTCGGGCGAAGTTCAGGGCGATGGGGGTCAATCCTATCGGCACGGTTTGGGGCGTGGGTTACAAATGGGAGCTTTAGGGGGCGCGCAGTCGCGGACTGCACGGGTCAAGGCGGGTGCCACGCATGCGGAGGACGAGCGATCGGGTTTGTCCGCCTCGCGTCGCGGCGTTCCGTTGGCGCTGATTATCGTACGCTATTTCGGCTACGTTCTGGTTGCGGTGGCGTTGCTGCTGGTCGGCTTCTGGACGACGTTCAGCTTGATGGCCAGCAGCGGGCTCGTCTACGTTGCCAATTACGCCGACGAGCGCGCTCCCGACATGGTCGCTGCGCTCGAATCCGGCGCGGTCGAGCCTGCGGACGTCCCCTCGTGCTATCGCTGGTGCGTATTCGATGCGGAAGGGCGCGTGCTCGCGTCCGATATGGCGGACGGCGACCGGGCAGCTGCGTGGACGGTCGTTCAGGACGGATCGACCGTTGCGGGCTTTGACGGCTTGGGCGGGGTCCGCCAGCAGGCAACGGCCGTGCTGCCGAATGGAAACCGGTGCGCGCTGCAATACGACTTCGTTCCCGATTTCACGTCTCGGGCCCTGCGCGATGCGCTTCCCGATCCTCAGACGCTGCTCATCGGCGCGTTCTTCGTCCTGTTCGTTGCCACGGTCGCGCTGATCGCCGTGCGCGCGGCGCGGGTGATATCCCGCAAGATGCAGCCTTTGGCCGAAGCCGTGGCTCAGATCGAGCGGCAGGACCTCGACTTTGCTGTGGGGTCGACCAACGTGCGCGAGGTGAACGACGTATTGCGCGCCATGGAGCGCATGCGCGCGGCGCTGGCCGATTCGCTGCAGGCGCGCTGGGCCGCCGACGATGCCCGCCGCCGGCAGGTGTCGGCGCTTGCGCACGATCTCAAAACGCCGTTGGCCGTTGCGCGCTGGAACGCCGACCTGCTGCACGAGACCGCGCTCGACGAGGACCAGCGTGCATGCGTCGAGGATATGTCCGATAGCGTGCGGCGCATGGAAGGCTACGTACGGCTTTTGGTCGAGGCTTCCCAGGCGGGCGATCCTGCCGTTGCCTCCGATGTGGATGTTGCCGTTCTGGCCGACGAGGTGCGGCGCCAGGCGCGGCAGCTGTGCGATGCGGGCGAGACGGCGCTTTCCTTCGACGCCACGTGCTCGGGTGCTGTTCGCGGTGATGCGACCAGCCTTGTTCGGGCTATTGCGAACCTGGTGTCGAACGCCGTCGAGCACGCTCCTGCCGGCTCGGAGGTGTCGGTGACGTTCGACGTGACCGAAGGCTGCTTGCGCATGACGGTGGAAGACGAAGGCCCCGGGTTTTCCGCAGCTGCGTTGGAGCGCGGAAAGGAGCGCTTCTTCACGGGGTCCGCGGATCGCAACGCCGAGGCCGGCCACTTCGGTCTGGGCCTTTCCATTGTGGACGACATCGCGGCGGCGCACGGCGGATCCTTCGAGATATCCAACCGGAGCAAGGGCGGCGCGCGCTGCGTGGTGAAGCTGCCGCTGGCGTAAAGTCGCGCTCGACGATTTCCGCAGCGGCGGCAAGCTGGTTGCGGCGGGTGCTATCGCTTCCGTTCGGAATCCGCTGTGCGCGTGTCCGCTTGGGTGCTTTGCTGCTTGCGGTAGCGGGCGAGCGCCTGCTCGTAGCTGCCGGCGGTCCTGCGGAAATAGGCGTTGTACCCGATGGTCGACAAGGCGGATATGATGAAGAAGATCACGACGAACTCGACCCACGCAAGGGGAATGTCCGGGGGAAACCAGGCGCCGATCCAGGCGCAGGCGGCTAGCGCGGGCAGCGCGCATGCGTCGAATCCGATCATGCGGGCAAGGTAAGCGGGCTTTTTGAGCACCGCTTCGGTGAACCAGAAGGCTTGCAGCACGCCGATCGACACGGTGGCGATCAGCAGCGAGGCGGTGAGGTTCAGCCCGTAGCTGGGGCCTGCGAAGATGTAGCCCATGACTAGGCACACGATCATGGACACGGTGAAGAAAACGCAGATGGTAAGGGCGGTTTGAATGGCTATGCGCTTCATGGCGAACTCCTTTGCTGCGGGCTACAGCCCGATCTTCTGCTTGATGGCGGGAGCGTACTGACGCGATACGATGACGGTTTCGCCGTTGTCCAGCAGCAGCTGGAGTCGGGCGTTCAGGTACGGTTTGATGCCTGCAACGTGGTCGAAATTTGCCAGCAACTGCTTGGAGGCGCGCACGAATTCGGTTCCGGCTAGCCGGTCCTCCAGCTCGTACAGGCGAAGCGGCGTTTCCAGTACGGCGTCCTTCAGGTACAGGAACGTGGA
>NZ_DBFOSR010000044.1:0-15663 GCF_048427265.1 Paraeggerthella sp. | reverse complement strand
GCCCCGTTTGGGCTTCGCCGCTTTCGAGTGGGTTCGATCGGCGGGATATGCGAGAAGGGGAGCGAACGTGAGCGAATCGAACATCCTGCGTCAGCGCATTGCTGCCGCCGTTTCCGAGCGCGACTTGGCGAAGCCGGACGCCCCGGTGCTTCTTATGGTGTCAGGGGGGTCGGATTCGACGGCGCTGGCATATTTGGCTCGCGACCTGCACGACGAAGGGCTGGTGGGCCCGCTTGCCATGTTGCACGTGAATCACAAGCTCAGGGGCGAAGACGCCGATGCCGACGCGCGGTTCGTGGAAGAGCTTGCCGAGCTTCTGGCTGTGCCGCTGTTCTTGTGCGAGGTCGATATAGCGCGCGAGGCGCAGCGCACGGGCGAGAACGTGGAGGCCGTCGCGCGGCGCGAGCGCTATCTTGCCGCGAACGAAGCGCTCGAAAGCCTGTGCCTGCACGCGTCCGCACCGCTTGCGGACGGGCGTATTTTCACGGCTCACACAGCCGACGACCGCGTGGAGAGCTTCTACATGAGGTCCATCGTGGGTACGGGGCCGGGCGGCTTTCGCGCGATGCGGTACCGAAACGGGCCGGTGGTTCGTCCGTTGCTGGACGCGACGCGCGATGATCTTCGGGCGTATTTGGACGACCGTGCACAGGCTGGCTTGCCGGTGGCGCGCGACGATTCGGGCGCGCTGTGGCGCGAGGATGCCACGAATGCCCATACCGACCGGTTTCGCGCGTACGTGCGCCACGAGATCGTGCCGCGTGCGAAAGAGCGAAATACCCAGCTCATGGAAGTGCTGTGCCGAACCATGAACCTGATCGCCGACGAAGACGACATGCTCGAGAGCCTGGTGGACGATCTGGTTGAGCAGCATGCGTCCTGGATCGAGCATGTTCCCGGGCAGTCCCCCGATTTCGATGCCGGTTGCGTTCTGGCCCCCGAGCTGGGAGAACAGCCCGTTCCGTTGCTTCGTCGCGTGGCGGTGCGCATCTTGCATCACATGCTGGGACCCGAAGCGCGGGTGGAGACTGCTTCCGTGGACGCCGTGCTGGCCGCATGGGGCGAAGCGCGCCCAAGGGGCGGGTACGTGGCCAACGTGCAGGGCGATTTGGCTATCAGCGCCAACAAGCAGGGCGTGCGCATAGAGCCCATGGCTGCGTTTCGTGCGCGAAGGAAGCGGGTCTAGCGCCTCGCGCGCCTGCGTCCATTCGGGCTTGTTGGAGAAGTGCGCCGTTTTCTTGTGCGCTTCGCCAAGGTGGTACAATACCCGTCATGGAAAACGAACAGAACATTTCATCTCAAGAGTCCGCAAGCGCCGAGGCTCAGTCGGCTGCGCCTTCTACCCAGCCCGCACCCGCCGTCGACGTCATTTTGGCCAGCGGGTCGCCGCGACGCCGCGAGCTGCTGGAGCGGGAAGGCGTGGAATTCACCGTCCGCGTGTCCGAAGTTGACGAAACGTTGGAGCCCGATTTGCTTGCCGACCCGCCCGAAGCGGCTAAAAAGCTGGCAGAGCGCAAAGCCGGAGCCGTGGTTCAAGAGGTCCTGTCGGGCGATTACACGGGCATGGCCGCCGTTTTGGGCGCCGACACCATGGTGGTGTGCGAGGGCGAGATTTTCGGGAAGCCCGTGAGCCTTTCCGACGCGAAGCGCATGCTGCGTCGACTGGCCGGCACCACGCACGAAGTGATCACCGCCGTATCCGTATGGCTGGTCGCCGCGCCCGAGCCCGACCAGGTATCGCTGGGCTTCCGCACGTTCGTGGACAGCGCTGCCGTGACGTTTCACGAGCTGAGCGACGACCAGATCGTCGAGTACCTGCGCAAAGGCGAATCGTTCGACAAGGCTGGCGCGTATGCCGTCCAAGGAGCCGGAGCCGATCTTGTGAAGCACGTGCAGGGCGACCTCGACACGGTTATCGGCTTGCCGGTAAAGCGCTTGCTCGAAGAGTTCCCGGACTTGAAGACTTCGCTCGCCTAGCGCTTCAACGACGGACGGTTGCTTATAAAGCCCCAGTTCCTGCGGCACAATGTAATTATCGTGGCATGTGGGGCGGCGTTACCGTATTGTCTCCTTTTGCTTGGAGGGCAATGGTACACTAACCGAACTCATGGTAAGCGTTGACGTCCTTGCTCACGTAATGCGCATTCGCGCATGGGCGGTCAAGGATACGAATGGAAAGCGACGAAGAGGCCGAAACCGTGCATCAAGACATTGCGGAGATCCTGTTCACCGAAGACGATCTAGCCCGGCGCGTGGGCGAAATCGGGGCGGCGATCACGAACGATTACGCGAAGGTCGCCGACGAGGGCATCGTGCTCGTGTCGGTTCTGCGCGGCGCTGCAATTTTCATGGCGGATCTGGCTCGTGCGATTGAGCTGCCGCTCGAGATGGACTACATGGCCATTTCGTCGTACGGCAACGGCGCGAAAAGCTCCGGCGTGGTGCGCATCCTCAAGGACCTTTCCTCCGAAATCGAGGGGCGGCACGTTATCGTGGCCGAAGACATCCTCGATTCCGGCCTTACTTTGAAGTACCTGTTGAAGAACCTGTCGTCGCGCGGTCCTGCCTCCATCGAGGTTGCGACGTTGCTGCGCAAGCAGACGCCGGCGCAGGCGAAGATTGATTGCAAGTATATTGGCTTTGAATGTCCCGATGAGTTTATCGTAGGCTATGGGCTCGATTTCGCGGAGCGTTACCGCAACCTTCCCTACATCGGCGTTTTGAAGCCGGAGATCTACTAACCCGAAAGCAAGGCTTTATGGCACAGCAAAACAAACAATCACAGTTTCAGCAGCCGAACCCTCGGACGACCGTCATATCGGTCATCTTGTTCATGATCATTGCCTTTTTCGTAGGGCAGCAGTTCATGAACATGTCCACGTCGGGGTCTATGCCTACCGATCGCCTGATCACCTCGGAGTTCGTTCAGGCCGTCGAGCAGGACCGCATGACGAAGGTGGTGTACAACGCGGGCGACTACACGGTGTCCGGCACGTACTACCCGGCTATCACCGCGGGCTCGACTGCGGCCGACGCGTTCAACGGGGCCTTCCAGGCGCTGAACGCGAAGATGGCAACCATCAAGAATCCTGAAACGGGCAAGGCCTTGGGCGGCGTGGGAACGTCCGACTTGAGTTCCGTGACCTTGGGCAGCGAGCATAAGTTCACGTCCACGTACGCAGGCGGTTCCATCGGCGAGCTGATGGCCGCTCACCCGAACGTGCCGTACGAGGTGCAATTGCCTAGCCCGTGGGCCAGCATTCTGTCCACGCTGCTTCCCATCATCCTGATCGGCGGCCTGCTGTTCTTCTTCTTCAATTCCATGCAGAAGGCGAACAACTCCCAGATGAGCTTCGGCAAGGCTAAAACCAAGAAGAGCATCGAGGAGCGCCCCGACGTCAAATTCTCCGACGTTGCCGGCGTGGACGAGGCTGTAGAGGAGATGCAGGAAATCAAGGACTTCCTGGCGAATCCCGCCAAGTACCAGTCCATGGGCGCGAAGATTCCGCGCGGCTGCCTGCTGGTGGGCCCTCCGGGTACCGGCAAGACGCTGTTGGCGCGCGCCGTCGCTGGCGAAGCGGGCGTTCCGTTCTTCAGCATTTCCGGCTCGGACTTCGTCGAGATGTTCGTGGGCGTGGGCGCGTCCCGTGTGCGTGACCTGTTCCAGCAGGCGAAGGAAGCTTCCCCTTCCATTATCTTCATCGACGAGATCGACGCCGTGGGCCGTCAGCGCGGCACCGGTTTGGGCGGCGGTCACGATGAGCGCGAGCAAACGCTCAACCAGTTGCTGGTGGAAATGGACGGTTTCGAGGCCAATGATTCCGTGGTGCTGATCGCGGCGACCAACCGTGCCGACGTGCTCGATCCCGCCTTGCTGCGCCCCGGCCGCTTCGATCGCCAGATTGTGGTGGACGCGCCCGACGTCAAGGGTCGCGAGCGCATCCTGCAGGTTCACTCCAAGGACAAGCCTTTGGGCAGCGACGTCGACCTGGCAAAGGTGGCGAAGCTCACCCCCGGCTTTACCGGTGCGGATCTTTCCAACCTTATGAACGAGTCTGCGCTGCTGACCGCCCGCCGTGGCAAGAAGATCATCACCCAGCAGGAAGTCAGCGAGTCGATGGAGCGTGTTATCGCAGGTCCCGAGCGCAAGGGTCGCGTGTTGGACGAGCGCACGAAGCACACCATCGCGTACCACGAGAGCGGACACGCCCTGGTGGGACACCTGCTGCCCCATGCCGATCCCGTGCATAAGATATCGATCATTTCGCGCGGCCGCGCGCTGGGCTACACGTTGTCCATCCCCAAGGAGGACAAGGTGCTCAACTCGCTGGGCGAGATGCGCGACGAGCTGGCCGTGTTCATGGGCGGTCGCGTGGCGGAGGAGATCTTCTGCGATGACATCACCACGGGCGCTTCGAACGACCTTGAGCGTGCTACCAAGATGGCGCGTGCCATCGTGACGCAGTACGGCATGAGCACCGAGCTGGGCACGCAGGTGTTCGGCCAGCCCAATCACGAGGTGTTCCTGGGTCGCGACTACGGCAACACGCAGGATTACTCCGAGGAAACGGCGCGCCGCATCGACGACGAGGTTGCGCGCATCATGAAGGAAGCGCACGATCGGGCGTACGACATTCTGGTGAGCCATCGCGAGCAGATGGACCTGATGGCCAACGTGCTGCTGGAGCGCGAAACCGTGGAGGGCGAGGCGTGCTTGGCCTTGCTGGACAACACGTGGGACGAATACCTGAAGCACGAGGACGAGATCATCGCCAAGAAGGAGGCGGAGGAGCGCGCCGCGCGCGAGCGTGACGAGAAGCTTGCCGACCCCAATTGGAAGGAAGAGCCGATCGAGCCGGGCGATCAGGATCCGAATCCGCCGTTCCGCGCGCCCGTTGCGCCGGATGCGGTGGCGCCCGCTGCGCCTTCGAACGACCCCGCTGCTCCTGCGCCGTCTGACGCTTCTGCGGGTCAGCCCCAGTCCAACGATGAGAAAGGCGACGGAACCGCACGATGATGTGGCGTTGCGCTGACTATACGTTTGATACCAGGATGCCCATCGTGATGGGCATCCTCAACGTTACCCCCGACTCCTTTTCGGACGGCGGTATGCACGATGCGCCCGAGGAGGCGCTGGCTCATGCGCGACGCATGATGGACGAAGGGGCCCGCATTATCGACGTGGGCGGCGAGTCCACGCGCCCGGGCGCGCAGCCCGTGTCCGAGGCTCAGGAGATTGCCCGCGTGCTGCCCGTGGTGCGCGCGCTTGCATCCGAGGGCGTGTGCGTGAGCATCGACACGCGACATGCGGCCGTGGCTCGCGCGTGCCTGGAGGCGGGTGCGGCCATCGTCAACGACGTGTCGGGATTCACCGATCCGGCCATGGTGGAGGCCGTGAGCGAAAGCACGTGCGGGCTGGTGGTCATGCACATGCAGGGCGAGCCTGCCACCATGCAGGACGACCCCACGTATCGAGATGTCGTGGTTGAGGTGCGCGACTGGCTGCGCGATCAAGCGGCCATGCTGGAGGCCAAGGGCATCGCGCGCGACCGTATATGCCTTGATCCTGGTCCCGGATTTGGGAAAACGCCGCAACAGACACTGGAGCTGGTGCGCAATTTTCAGGAGCTGGCGCGCTTGGGCTACCCCGTGATGGTGGCGGTTTCTCGCAAGAGCTTCCTTGGATATGCGTACGGCATCGAAAACCCTGCCGATCGTGACGCCGTGTCCGCTGCTGAGGCGCTCATGGCTTGCGAGCTGGGTGCGAGCGTGGTTCGTGCGCACAACGTGAAGGCTACCGTGGAAGCGCTCAAGGACCTGCGTCCGTACGCGCTGGTCGGGCTGGGCTGCAACGTGCCCTTGGTGGCAAGCCCGGGCGAGGAGCGCGAAGGCAAGATCGCCATGCTCAATCAGGCCATCACCGAGATGTGCTCGCTGCCCGACACGCAAATCATCGACATATCGAGCTTTTACGAAAGCGAGCCGGCCTACTACCTTGACCAGGACGTGTTCGTGAACGCCGTGGTGCTGCTGCGAACCGGAATTGCCCCGAAAGAACTGTTGGGCTACCTGCAGGCGATCGAGAACAGCCTGGGCCGCGTGCGCCAGATCGAGAACGGTCCGCGGACGTGCGACCTCGACATTCTGGACTATCAGCTGTACGTGGTTGATTCGGAAGTGCTCACGTTGCCCCATCCTCGTTTGCTCGAGCGCGATTTCACCGTGAAGCCGCTCCTGGAACTGCATCCCGGTCATGTGCTGGCTAACGACGTTGTGGTGACGGACGAAGGCGTAACGGTGGGGAAGGCCGCTCGGTTGTGAGCCAGCTGACGCTTCGCGTGCGCGACCTTGATCGTGTTGCTTCGACGAACGACGAGGTGAAACAGGCGCTTGAGGCGGGCGAGGACGAAGGCCTGGTGGTGCGCGCTCGCGTGCAGACGGGCGGCTACGGTCGGCAGGGCCGTACGTGGGTCAGCCCCGAGGGCGGGCTGTACTGCTCGTGGCTGCTTCGTCCCGAGGTTCCCGCATTCACGCTGCCGACCTTGAGCCTGGTCGTGTCGATGGCCGTTCGCCGGGCGTTGGCTGGCCTTTCGCCTGACGCGGTTCAAGCTGTAGCGATCAAGTGGCCAAACGACGTGGTGCTGGTATCGACGACGGCTTCCTGCGCTAGCTCGGCGCCCTCTGCGACGCCGATCGCGATGGACCGTTCGACGTTCAAGAAACTGTGCGGCATCTCGCTGGAGGCGCATGCGGGCGGGGTGTGCGTGGGAACGGGCGTGAACGTCATTCCGCCGGTCGAGCGCGCCGAAGTGGGGGGCAAGAACGTACCCGCGTACGTTGCCGACATTGTTCCAGCGTTGGCGCACGAGGATCCCACGGATGCGCTCGACTGCGTGTTCGATGCAATCGCAATCGAGTTTTCCCTGCTCTACCAGCTATGGACGCGCGATGGATTCGAGCCGCTTGCTGGCGAGTACAACGAGCATGCGCTTCTTTCGGGCAAGCAGGTGCGCCTGGTTGATCGAGAAGGGACGCTTATCGCGGAAGGGACGGTTGCGCGGGTTGATTCTTTCGGCCGGCTCGTGTTGTGCGACGACGCCGGCCTGGAAACCCCCGTCACTTCGGGCGAAGCCCATATCGCGTAGGGTCGCCCTTGCAGCGGCGATTGCGGCGTCGCAAGCGCATTGTCGCCCGAAACGTACGCTTTCTGCTCGAAAACCGTACGTTTCGGGCGACAATATGGATGGCGCCGGGACATTGAGGCCGTTGGGTCCTTCGCGCGTTCCGCGCTTTCCGCTTCCGCATCCGATCTCCGAGCCTTCGTGGAGTATGCATACGGTTCCTCGTAATGTGCTCGAAAGGGAGTACAATAGAGCGTTCTCTTTGTACGAAATGAGCGAAAGGCAGCATCGAAGGCATGGTAGCAACGAGTGAAACGACGCCGTCCGGGTCTCTTCAGACGGCGCCTCCGCAGGGTTCCGGATCGCCCGAACGAAAGCATCCGAAAGAAGATAAAGTCACGCGCATGGGCACGGCGTCCATTCCTCGCCTGATCGTGGAATTTGCCATCCCCTCTATCCTGGGCATGTTGGTGAACGGCGCATACAACCTGATCGACTCCATTTTTCTGGGGCAGGCCATGGGCGAGATCGGTCTGGCTACGGCAACGGTTGCCATGCCTATTATGACGGTGTTCATGGCTATCGCCATGCTGGTGGGCAATGGCGGCAACGCATTGGCCGCGCTGCGCATGGGCGAAGGCAAGCGCGACGAAGCCGAGCGAAGCTTGGGCAACACCGTTTCGCTTTCTATCGTCATGTGCATCATCGTGGCCGTGATCGTGCATATTCCGATTTGCATAGACGGGTTGTTGAAGGTGTCCGGCGCAACGCCGGAAGATTGGGAATATGCGCGCTCGTTCATCCAGATTATCTCTCTGGGATTCATTTTCCAGTGCATCGGCATGGGCGTGAACAACTTTATCCGTACTGCCGGTGCTCCTAACCGTGCGCTCTCCACCATGATTATTGGCGCGGTGGCCTGCACGGTGTTCAATTACTTGTTCGTGATGGTGTTTGGCTGGGGCGTGCAGGGAAGCGCGCTCGCCACGGTGTTCGGCCAGGCAATCTCGTGCGCGTGCGTGCTGTGGTACTTCATCTTTACTAAAAACGTTCCCATGAAACTGCGCTTGCGCAGCATGCCCCTTCATGGTCGAACGGTGGGTCTTATCATGTCGCTGGGTTTGGCAAGCTTTGCGGTTCAAGCGGGCATGGCCGTGGTCAACTTCGTGTTGAACAACCTGCTGAATATGTACGGTTCCATGAGCGTTTTGGGTGCGGAAGGGGCCCTTGCATCTATCGGCGTGGTGCAACGCGTGGCCATGTTCGCCGTTCTGCCGTTGATTGGAGTTGCCATCGCGATACAGCCCCTGCTGGGCTTCAACTACGGCGCCCACCTGTTCGAGCGTGTGAAAAAGACGCTCTGGTACGGTATTTTCGGCGCTACGGGCATAGGTTTGGTGCTGTGGGCCCTCGTGCACATATTCCCGGAAGAGATCGTGGGCTTTTTCGGCATCGTGGATCCGAACTTGCAGAACTTCACGGTGTTCGCGCTGAAGGTGCAGCTTATCATGCTTCCGTTCATTGGGTTCCAGATTGTGGGATCGAACTACTTTCAGGCTACGGGTCAGCCTGCGAAGTCCATCTTCTTGTCGCTGACGCGTCAGATTCTGTTCCTGGTTCCGCTGCTTGTTTGCCTGCCGATGGTTTTGCCGGGTTGGTTCCCGCAGTTCACCAGCTTGGATGCGCTGTATTTTGCCACGCCGATCTCGGACTTCCTGTCCATTTTTGTTACGGTTGTGTTCATCGTTGTGGAAATGGGTCGACTCAAGAAGCTCGAGGCGGGCGAGATCAAAGCCAAGTTCTAAAAAGAAGCGCGGTATCGGACTGTTTGAACGATACCGCGCGTTCATGTTTGCAGCCGTGCGTTTGCTTCGGCTCGCTTTGCGCGAATCGGCGATTGTCACCCTTGCGATGACCTCTTGATTCACAATTAGGGCAACGTGCGCTAGCATAGACGCCTTGCAGTATCGAGTTGAGATGAAGGAGAGTCTTCGCATGGAAGAAGCACGCAGCAAGGTGCAGAAGAAGGGCGCGGCGTCCCGCACGCGTTCGATAGCGTTCGTCGGCCTTTCGATCGCCATCATGGCCGTTTCCGCTTGGGTGACTGTTCCGCTGGGTCCGGTTCCGTTCACGTTGCAGATGTTCGCGTTCGCGTTTGCCATTCTGGTGCTCACGCCCAAGCAATGCCTTGCCGCGATTGCCGGCTATCTGGTGCTGGGCGCTATCGGGTTGCCGGTGTTTTCCAGCATGCGCGGCGGCATCGGCGTTCTGGCGGGTCCCACGGGCGGTTACTTGTGGGGATGCCTGGTGGGCGCAGCAGTGGTGCTTCTGGTGCTGCATGCGCTGCGCGGTCGTTTTGAGGGTGACGGGAAAGTTTCCGTGGTGAAGGGGCTGGTGCTGGATGTTGCCGTTTGCCTGGTGTTTCTGTGCGTGGTGTACGTGTGCGGCTGGGCGCAGTTCATGGCGGTGACCGGGACCGATCCCATGGCTGCGTTCATGACTACGATTGCTCCGTTCGTGGTGGTCGACGTGCTGAAGATGGTGGCGGCTGCCATCTGCGCACGTGCCGTACGCACCGCCGTGCCGCAGCGATAAGCGCGACGACAGAGCGCGCGTATCCGCGATGCGGATTCGCGCATGGAACGGGGAGGGGCGAGGTCGTTGACCTCGCCCCTCCCCGTCTATCTCACGCTAGAAGCGCAATTTCCTACGCTTGGTAGACGACGGCGCCCGAGGTGAAGCCGCCGCCGAAAGCCACAAGCACCACGATGTCGCCCGGTTTGATGCGCCCGTTTTCGTATGTGTCCGCCAAAGTCATCGGCACGCATGCGGCCGATGAATTGCCGCGATGGGCAATGGAAACCTGGAAGAAGTCAAGCGGACGCCCCATTTTCTTCGCAGCGTATTTGATGATGCGCTCGTTAGCCTGGTGGGGGACGACAAGCGCCACGTCATCAAGCGTCAGGTCCGCGCGTTCCAAAGCGGAGAACACGGCGGTGGCCATGGCGTCTGCCGCGAACTTGAACACCTTCGGCCCGTCCATGCGCAGCACCTGGCGCGGTTCGCCGGCTGCAATCAGCTGTGCTATGCCCAGTTCTTCATCGATGGACGTCAGCGATCGATCGTTCGATCTCGCATCGTTGTTCACGCCGTCCGCATCGAAGGGAACCGGGGAGTCGTAGGCGGCAGGGCATGTGAGCGCATTGGAAGGATCGTCCTCGTTTGCAATGAAGCTGCTCAAAACGCCCGCGCGGTCCTGATCCCACTCCACCACGGCCGCTCCGGCACCGTCGCCGAACAGCACGCACGTGTTGCGGTCATCCCAGTTGGTGATGCGCGACAAGCGCTCCGACCCTACGATGAGCGCCCGGCGAATGGGGTTGCGCCCCTTTGCGCCTGCGATGTTGGGCGCGCATGCCGCCATCATCGATTCTGCGACCGAGAGGCCGTACACGAATCCTGAGCATGCGGCGTTCAAGTCGAATGCCGCGGCGTTCGAGAGCCCCAGGCGTTTGCGCAGCAGCCCCGCGCACGAGGGGACCATCACGTCGGGCGAGATGGTGGCGAAGATGACAAGGTCGATTTCGCTGGCGTCCACGACGCGCTCCGCGTAGCCGCCTTCGCTCCAGCCGAGTGCCTGACGCGCGGCGCTTTCGCTCAGGTCGGTGCTTGTTTCGTCAGAGGCGATGCGTCGGCTTTCGATGCCGGTGCGCGACGCGATCCATTCGTCGCTTGTGTCCACCAGCGTTGCCAATGCGTTGTTGTCGACGTCTAGCGCGGGAAGCGCTTTCCCGCATCCGATGATCGTGCAGCCCATAGTGCTCCGTTCCCGGCCGCCAGGCAGCCGTGCCTGGCGAGCAAATACTTTGATAATCAAACTAAAAGCAGTATAGCATCGGCGCCGAGGTTGCATCGGGCGGTGCGGCTTGCTTTACGGAAACATCAGGCTACCTTCACAATGGGATTCGGGCAAGGTGCGCTTTGAGGCGCGCTTTGAGGAGGGGGCGGCGGCGCGCGGCTTGAGGGCGGATGCGCTTTCGGCTGCGCTCCGCGCGGGCTCCCTGCGTGCGGTTCTGCTTCGGCTTCGCGCGTCCTGTCAAAACGAGCGAGTTTTGCTGGTCCTCGAACCAGGATAAAAGCTGCTGACGGCTGCATGACCTGGGGCGATGCAAAACGCGCCCCAGAAGCTGCTCCCTCAGGGGCGGAAAATCGCCGCAAAACTCGATTGTTTTGACAGGAAGCGATCGGGCTTTCGCTGCTGGGTTTGTTTGGCGCGGCTTGGGGCATCGCCGAGCGCCGCATGCTGCACGCCGTGGCGGCCGCAACGTGCGGCTTCGGCATGTTAGCGCTTTGCGCGTCGCACGGCCCCGATGCCATGTATCCCGCATCTCGCATCCCGCGCTTTGCGCGCCGCACGGCCCCGATGCCCGTGCATCCCGCATCCCGCATCCCGCGCTCTGCACGGACTCGGCGCGCCCGCGTTTCGTCCCGCGCGCTGATGCGCCCTAGCGCGCGGCGTCGGCGAGCGCCTGGAACAGGGGAGCGTTGTCGTCCAAGTACTCGGGGTGCCACTGAACGCCCAGGAAAAACGTGCGCGTGGGATCTTCCAAGCCTTCGATCAGCCCGTCGTCGCTGACGGCCGACACGCGAAGCGACGGTGCGACCTCGGATACCGCCTGGTGGTGCATGGAATTCACGGTGATCGTGCGTTGCGGGCCCTTGACCTGCGGATCTGCCTGAAGCGCGCGTCCTAGCGCGCTGTCGACAACAAGGCGAACGCTTTGCTGCGTCACGTCGTAAGGCGGCTTTTGCTGATGCTTTGCCGTAGTCAGGCCGCAGGCGTGCACGTCTTGGTGCAGCGTACCGCCAAGGGCTACGTTCATGACCTGCATGCCGCGGCAGATGCCCAGCGTGGGAACGTCGAGTTTGTGCGCGAGTCGGGCAAGCTCCAGCTCCAGCGCGTCGCGCGTGTCGAACACGTAAGTTGTTTCGGGAAGCTGTTCGTGGTCGCCGTATCGGGTCGGCGCGATGTCGCCTCCGCCGGCAAGCACCAGCCCGTCGATGCGTTCGATAAGCTCGCGTGCGATGCGTTCGTTGTCTTCGTCCGTGCCGTCTATCGGCGGCAGCAGAACAGGCACCGCTCCCGTGGCGGCAACGCGTCGCACGTACTCTGCCGTAACGCGTTCGACGGGAACGCGCTCGTCCTTTTGCTCTTCCACCACGAAGGTGGTCGTTATGCCGATGATCATGCGCTCGTTCCCCTTCCGGCGCGGGTTGCACCCTCTTTGCGTTCTTAGTACAGCGTTCGTCTGAGCAGCTCGAACAGCGTTTCGCAGGAAAAATCTCCCCGTTTGACGGAGGTGAGCATGCTGGCCCATACGAAAACGCACAGGGGTTCCGGCGCAAGGGGACCCTCGAGCCGTTCTTTGACGATGCGGGGATCGCGCTCGATTGCGTAGATCAGGCCTTTTCGGATGTGCGCAAAGCACGCTTCCTCGCGCAGGTGTGCGGCGGCAAGATCGTGCGTGTTGAGCGTAGATACCTCCGCCAGCCAGTCGTTGCGAAACTTCTCGAGGGCGACCGAAAGCTTGGCGGCAAGGTCTCGGCAGAGATCCACGAAGTCGCCGTTTGCAGCGGCCAACGGCATGAAACAGGAAAGCGATTCGTTCCAGAATTTTCCTACCACATCGTTGACCAGGTCGGACTTTGTGGGATAGGAGTTATAAACCGTGCCAACGGCAACGTCGCAGGATCGTGCGACCTCCCGGATGCTCAATCCCGAAAGGCCTTTCGTGCTGGCCAGCTCGAATGCTGCATCCAGTACCTGTTGCTTGGTGATGACGGGCTTATTACCCATGGAAGCCTCCCGTACGAAGGGTAGTCGGTGCGCGAACGACCCTCATTGTAGAGGAAGGATGCGAACGCGGGCGTGAAGAAACCGTGGCGATCTTCCAGACTGCTTGCCATGAGCGGGCCCTCTTTCTAATATGAACCTTGTTCATTAATGAACGAGGTTCATGTATATAGACGGGCGACAGCCCGATAACGAAAGGAGCATACAATGAGCTGGGATTTGATTGCAGCGAGCACCGCTATTACGTTTGCGCTGATCCTGTACACCATCGGCGTGTTCGGCGAGCGTCGGTCGGGGACGCTGTCGCTCCGTCACGTGGTTCTGTTCTGGGCGGGTCTGACTTGCGACACGACGGGAACCATGCTCATGAGCAACATCGCGCAGCAATCGGGCGCATCGGGCTTCGGCGTGCATGCGATCACCGGCATGCTGGCCATCGCGCTCATGTTGATTCACGCCACTTGGGCAACCGTCACCTACGTTCGTCAAAACGAGCGTTCGATGCTGCGATTCCACACGTTCAGCACGGTGGTATGGCTTGCTTGGCTGGTTCCGTACATTATTGGCATGCTGGTGGGCATCCCCGCCATTCACTTGCAGGCCGTGTGCGCTATCGGAACGAGCGTCGTGATCGTTGCCGTTCTTGCGTTCGTGCTTTTCCGTTCGACGCGCCGCCATGCCCATCACCCGGCACGCTAGCGTTTTCGCGCAGCTTACCGTCCCGGCTGGTCGGTGCGGATGTCGGCTGGGATGGACGGCAAGGCGATGATGAAGCAGGCGCCGCCGTCGGGCAGGTTGATGGCCTCGACGGTGCCGTCATGCGCTTCGACCACGGATTTCACGATGGCCAGGCCCAGCCCCGTGCCGCCCGTTCCGCGGCTTCGCGAGGCGTCGGTGCGGTAGAAGCGGTCGAACAGGAGTTTCGGATCTACGTCGCCGAAGCCGGTGCCGTCGTCTCTCACGGCGATGATGGAGTTGCCCCTCAACCCGAACAGCTCGATGGTGATATGGCCGCCCAGCTCGATGAATCGGCTTGCGTTCTCCACCAGGTTCGTGA
This sequence comes from Paraeggerthella sp., assembly GCF_048427265.1. Lineage (NCBI taxonomy): Bacteria > Bacillati > Actinomycetota > Coriobacteriia > Eggerthellales > Eggerthellaceae > Paraeggerthella > Paraeggerthella sp. The sequence goes on along the minus strand of NZ_DBFOSR010000044.1, from coordinate 1,631 downwards.
CGGCCTGCTTGAGCCTGTCGGGATTTCCCAGCACGTCGGGCGCTTCTCCCATGATCTCGGTGTGCGCCTGCCGGTCGCGTAGGATGGGCTCCAGCGCATCGACCACGCCCGAGGCAAGCTCCCGAAGGTTCACGCGCGAAAGCTCGAAGGGCATGCTGTCGTCTTCTATACGCTGAAGGGTGAGCAGATCGTGCGTCAGGCGGCTGAGGCGCTCGCTCTCGTTGATGATGATGGAACAGAACTTATCGTGCAGCTCCGCAGGAAGGTCGGGGTCTTCCAGCATTTCGGCGTTGCCGCGGATGGCGGTCAGGGGGGTCCGCAACTCGTGGGCAACGTCGCTGATGAAGGCAGCTTGGCGACGCTCTTTCAGCGCCAGATCGTGCTGCTGCGTCTTTGCCGTTTGAACAAGCGCACGGAAATCGTTTGCCAAATGGTCGGCCTCCAGCATTCTGCCATCCGCCTCGATGGACACGTCCATGCCGGATCGGTACGCGGCGGTTTTCTTGGCCAGCATGCGTAGCGGCTCTGACAGAAAATGACCGATGACCAGGCTTAAGGGAAACGTAACCAGCAGGACGGGAATCAGCAGCAAAAACGCCCTCGGCGGAGTGCCGAAGGCGAGAAGGCAAACCAGGAGAACAACTGCGCTGGCAAGCAGCGAAAGCAAGGTTGCCAGCAATGAAAAATATGTCTGTAGCCTTTTTATTGCTTGAACCTGTATCCGTATCCGCGTACCGTTTCTACCAGGCCGGGATCGTAACCGGCGGACTCAATCTTATCACGCAGACGCTTGATGTGCGTGTCCACGGTCTTGGTTTCGGTCAAGTATTCCCAACCCCAGGCGTCGCGGAGCAGATCTTCGCGCGAAACCACTTTTCCGGCGTTCTTCATCAGGCTGGCCAGTAGCTCGAATTCGCGCGGCGTAAGCTCGATTTCGCCATGCTGGCCCGATGCCGTGTGGGCGTCTTCATCCAGGGTAATACCGCTTGCGGTGACCGCATGGTTGGCTCCGGGGAAATCTCCGCCCGATCCGCGGCGCAGCAGCGCGCGCACACGTGCGATCAGCTCGCGCACGCCGAAGGGCTTGGCCAGATAGTCGTCCCCGCCAATTTCCAGGCCGACCACTTTGTCCAGCTCGGTGTCGCGCGCCGAAAGGAACAGGACGGGGACGGTGGTCTTCGAGCGCAGGCGACGGCACAGCTCGTAGCCGTCCATGCCCGGGAGCATGATGTCAAGAACGAACAGGTCGTAAGAGTTTTTCGTGGCCAGCGCCAGGGCGTCTTCGCCGTTGTCCACGACGTCGGTGTAGAAGCCCTCTTTTTTCAGAGCGTAGCTGACGAATTCGGTTATCGACGGCTCGTCGTCTACAACGAGGATGCGATGCGGGGTGTCGTTCATGTGGTGCCTTTCTATCAGATAGGTCCCGTGGCCGCTGCCTGACAGATGAGCGTAAGCGGGTTGCTATAATGACGAGAGCAACTATAAACATTTCGGGCGCCGTATAAGGAGACTGTCAGAAACATGTTACTTGCTATCGACGTGGGGAACACGCAAACGGTATTCGGCATCTACCAGGAAGGGGCTCTTCGGTTTCGGTGGCGCGTGGCCACCAACAAACGCCATACGTCGGA